>JAHHKH010000137.1 GCA_018679695.1 Maribacter sp. | reverse complement strand
AAACAGCTGCACCCCCCATACCTATCCGGTAATTGTCACCACCAAGGATAACAATTTTATCACCTGTATATGGTGTGTCTTTCAAAGCTTGATCAGCTTTACCATAACCAATACCCCCCGCTTGCATAATAACCTTATCAAAACCTAATCGACGGGTTTCTTCGGTATGTTCAAAAGTTAACACCGAACCTACTATTAAGGGTTGTCCAAATTTGTTGCCAAAATCAGAAGCGCCATTCGATGCTTTTATAAGAATGTCCATTGGGGTTTGGTATAACCAATCGCGTTCCGGCATTGCCTTTTCCCAAGGACGGTCTTCTTCCAATCGCGAGTATGAAGTCATATAGACGGCAGTACCGGCCAAAGGCAAAGAACCTTTCCCACCTGCCAATCGGTCACGGATTTCCCCACCAGAGCCCGTGGCCGCACCGTTGAAAGGTTCAACGGTAGTCGGAAAATTATGGGTTTCTGCCTTTAAGGAGATGACAGAATCAAACTCATTTTCGTTGTAATAATCCGGTTTATCAGCACTCTTAGGGGCGAATTGTACAACTCTGGGTCCTTTTATAAAAGCCACATTATCCTTGTAGGCCGAGACTATATCATTGGGATTTTCCTGAGAAGTTTTCTTGATCAACTTAAATAGCGATGAGGATTTTTCTACACCGTCAATGGTAAAGGTCCCATTAAAGATTTTATGTCTGCAGTGTTCAGAATTAACCTGACTAAAACCAAAGACTTCAGAATCGGTCAATTTTCTACCTATTTTCTTGGAAAGTTGTTCTAGATATTCAACTTCATCGGGACTTAATGCAAGCCCTTCCTGCATATTATAAGCAGCAATGTCATCTATATCCAAAATAGCTTCAGGAACCACATCTATCTTAAAAACCTCCTGTGTCAATCCATTGAACTTTTGGGAAAGCATGGGATCAAAATCGGTAAAAGCAGGCTGGACAACCACAAACTCCTCGATTCGCAAGATACCAGTAATGCCCATATTCTGTGTAATTTCGGTAGCATTGGTACTCCAAGGGGTGATCATCGCGGCCCTCGGACCAACAAAAAAGGCGTCGAGAGACGCCCTATTTATCCTATATTGGTTGCCAAATAACCAACTGAGCTTATTTATATTTTCCTGAGTTAGTTCATCTTGTGTTTGTACTGCAAAAACCTTTGTGGTGACATCCCCGAAAAAGTGAATCATGAATCCTGTAAAGTGTTAAGTTTAAGAAAGGACAAATTTACATTTTTTTAAGCTAGGATTTCTTGCGATTAATTAACAGCTTTTGTCAAGATTGTTGATTACTTCCTTTCAAGTAATGCTAGGTAAAAGCCATCAAATCCACTTTCTGAGGCATAGATCTTCCTTTCTTTTGTCAAGGTGAATTTCTTACCTTCCTCAGAGCTTAGAAATGATTTTACTTGATCCGCATTTTCCTGTGGCAAAATAGAGCAGGTGGCGTAGACCATTTTCCCTCCTTGCTTAACCATTTTACTGTACTTTCTGAGTATTTCTTGTTGTGTTTTGGTAATTTTCTGGAGGAAATCAGGTCGCAATTTCCATTTGGCGTCGGGATTTCTACGTAATACGCCCAATCCGGTGCAAGGCGCATCAATCAAGACCCGATCTGCTTTGTCATAAAGCTTTTTTATAACCTTGGTCGAGTTTATTAGTCTGGGTTCAATGTTATGGGCCCCATTTCTCCGGGCTCTGCGCTTTAACTCTTTGAGTTTATTTTCATAGATGTCTGTCGCAATAATTTGACCTTTATTCTCCATTAGGGCGGCTAAATGCAGTGTTTTTCCTCCAGCACCCGCACAAGCATCTACAACGCGATGACCTGGATGGACATCCAAAAATGCCGCTGCTAGCTGCGAAGAGGCATCCTGAACCTCGAAATGACCGTCTTTGAAGGCCTGGGTAACAAAAACATTGGCCCTCTCCAAAAGCCTCAATGCGTGAGGGTATCCTTTAATGGTTTCAGCAACTATTCCTTCATCCAACAGGGAAACTCGTAATTTTTCCTTATTCGTTTTTAAGGTGTTTACGCGTAAAACAACATCAGCTTGCTTGTTCAATGCTGAAATTTCATTGGTCCATAAATCATTGCCCAATGCCTTTTCACCCATTTCATCCAACCAATCGGGAATAGACTCCCTATATTTTCTAATTTTCGAAAGCTCATCAAATTTGCCTTTTATCCTTCTACTCGGCACAGGTTCCAATTGTTTCCAATCAGGAAGGTCAATACCCCTTAATACAGCCCATACCGTGAACATTCGGAAAAGATTGGCACGACTATAGGGTGCTTTAACTTCAGCAATTTCAGCATAGAGGCGTTTCCATCGAACAATATCATAAACAGTTTCGGCAATAAACCCTCTGTCACGGGAACCCCATCTTTTATCCCTTCTCAAGGTCTTCTCAATTACCTTATCCGCATATTCGCCATCATTGAATATGTACCCCAAGGCATCGATTACTGCAAATACCAGATTTCTATGAAGTTTCATAACTGAAAATAAGGCTGCAAAGGTATTCTTTTACAAAGATCTAAAATCAACATTTTGATAATTTTGAAAATAAGGTTATTGGACGGTTGATCTATTATTTCAAAACCAACCCTTCAATAGTTCATTTATGGTAAATCTCAAGACTCCCAAATATGGATTGAAATTGGGTTTTAATGGCTTGCCTTTTGCAATTCGGTGAATTTGGTAGTCATAAAAGCCAGCTTCCGCGAAATCGGCCAGCTTTTTGATTTTGAAATTAAATTTGGCATCCTCCACTTTTTTAGAATTCCCATTCAAAAAATTTGACGGAAATCGTTCATCATTTAAAAAAGGTCTTGCGAAACCGATCATGTCCAGTTCCTTGTTTTGAAGGACTTGTTCACAAAAAGCAAAGGTTCGAAAACCGCCAGTGACCATTAAAGGAATATGGGTATGTTTTCTGATTTTTGCGGCAAAATCCATAAAGTAGGCCTCTCGTTTTCGCGTTGATTCCCTTTCGCTTCTCTTAGTTAAGAATACTGTATTTTCGTAGGTGCCTCCCGATATTTCGAGTAAATCGATTTTTAGTTCATTAAGATTTTCGATGACATATAAGGCATCATCCTCATTAAAGCCACCTTGTTGAAAATCGGCTGAATTCAATTTTACCGAAATTGGAAAATGTGGACCAAGTTCAACCCTCAATCTACTGATAACCTGTAGTAATATTCGTGACC
>JAHHKH010000362.1 GCA_018679695.1 Maribacter sp. | reverse complement strand
ATAGAAAACATGAAAAAAACAATTAGAGTTTATGCCAACCGTTCATGGGTTGAACTAATACGGCTACAAGCTTGACAAGATCATTAATATCTACCCATTCATTAGGCAAATAAAAATTGCCGCCTATAGAGCCAATGCCATAAGCAGGTACCTTAAGCAATCGTATAGGGTATCTTATATCACCCGCATAATGATTGGGATAGGCTGTTGGTGCCTTCCCGGTAACATCGGCAATTGAAGAACGAAGCACCCTACTCTCTGGAGCTTCCCAATCAGCTGCTCCAGGATTGGTCATGTAACCAACACTTTTTAGTTCGGCCCTATAGGCATGGGTTGGGGTAGAACTTTTTGTCACAAATTCCTCTATGACTTTGTTGGCTTTGGTAACCAAGGCTTTCCAGGTGTGGTGGTCACTAAACTTTAACCTGAAAGTAACGGTTACTTCATCCGCTACAGAACCTATTCGATCGCCTCCCTTAATAATTCCTATATTGACCAAGACGTTTTTGAATACCGTCTTCTTTAAGAGGTCCAATAACTCCAAACATCGATCGACAGCACTTCCTCCCTTGTCCCATTCGGCAGAATCCAAACTCCCAATTTCAAGGGCTTCCCCACGCCATCCCGTCATATGTAACTGTAAGTCGGCAATGCCTTGTACGGCATTCTTGATGTCTGCCAGACCCCTTCCTGTTTCAGCCGGATGCACATAAAGTACAGCACCGATCTTATGATCGGTTTTACGAATACGTTCAAATACAGGTAAACTTCCACGTCCTCCCCCGCCTTTTCCGTGTAGGCTCATAACAACAGGCAACAACTTTCCCGATGCTGCCAATATTTTTGCAGCGATAAGTATTGCGGCAACCCCGGCTTTATCATCTGAAGTTCCTAGTCCGTATAATTTGTTGTCAACTATTTTTGGTTCAAGTGGATCGGTACGCCAACCCGCTTCGATAGTATGCGTATCAATATGGGCAAACATTGCAAATTGTTTTCCTTTTTGTTTTTCTGGCCATCCAACAACATTAATAAATGGACCATCACCAGCTGGATTTGGAGTCATAAATTCCGGATGTTCTTTATAAAGACTTGGCCTGTCTGCACTTTCATCTATGCGATAAGGTAATTTTTTCAAGTAATTCTTCACAATTTTTTGTGCATTCGCAGCAGATTCACCCCCAATACTTTGAACCCGTATCATACTTTGCAAAAGGTCAAGTAATTCATCCCTGTATTGTTCAGCAAGTTTTAGCGCTTCATTGGAAAGTACCGTGCTGCCAAACGTCGCTATTGATGGCATAAAAGCCATAGCGGCCGTTGCTTTTGCCGTATTGGTAACAAATAGTCTTCTTTTGATGTCTATTTTGGCTTTCATAAGTATTTAAAATGATCGAATTAACGGGTATCAAGGTAAAGTATAATTTTAAAATAGTACGCATTAGGCAGGCATAACCTGCCCGAAAGAATTCATACAGGCGGTTGCAGAACAACTTGTACGCCCCAGGTGGATTCCTACACAGTTTGTCTTGATGGTTTAGCTAGTGAATGAAGCAATAATCAAGAAAGTTGGCACGCTGATGAAATACTGCAAAAAAATAATTGAATAATAGCAATAAATCTGTACTATAAAATATCCCTAAAGCACCGGATATTGATTAAAACTTAGAACAGGATCATCCATGTTTTTTAAGCGCTGTCTGCGACACGACAGAAATTTAAAAAATTGAGGATCGATTATATATTGCACGAGTTGATACTGCGCATTTGTACCTAATTCGTCATTATATCAAATGGCTTTTGGTTTTTAGACATAGGAATCTTAACGGGTTTGGTAGGAAGTCAATTCCTTATCCGTACTTCGGTAGTATACTTGCCCGGTAATATCATCGAGTGCGTATATAGGCTCACGATCTTTGCCCAAATTGATTTCTCCTTCCACGTCACCGGTTAACTTACTTATTCTTAATAATACCACATCCTTATCCTTTTTGGACATAATGAACATAAAATCCAGGCCTGCCTTGGTCGCCTTTAGTCGTGCACTGGCCTGTTTAAAGGCATTTACGGCATAACTGGAGGCCATATTGCCCAACTCACCATAGGCATTGCCCACTTGGGCAACTAGTTCACCCGCCACTTCATTTTCTTTCCTAACATCATTATGCGCTGCAGAAAGGGCCCCTGAGATATAATAAGAACTTGCACCAATATAGGCAGCCCGAACCGAGGAGGCATAAAGAAGTGCCCTTTTCCAACCGGACTCCTTAGGTGCAGGGTAATATTTCTGATAGCTTAAGGCTCCGTCCAGGTCAAATTTGGCTAGATTTTGGTCTGAATGTAAAAAAACGCCGTCTTCCATTATTTCCAATCGTTTAGGGCGCTCTTTGCCTTCAAACGATAGCGCTATGGAAGACAGATTGCTCAACTGCCCATTCGACAGGTCCACTACCCTAACGATACCCGAATTTTGGTCGAACACGTAGATTTTGCCTTCATGCTCGGCCGTTAATTCCGGGGTGGTCTGGATGCTTTTGTCCCATAATTCCTTTCCAGAAGATGGGTCCAGAATGTTCATGGATTCTGTAGTGATATACAATATGGATCGATCTAACGGAACGATACCGACTACGGTGCCATCTACTTTTACAGGTTTGTCAAAAGTGATGGTCCCTGAGACAGGGTCTAAGTAATTAAGAAAGTCCTTGTTATTCGTCCGAGAAACCAGTAAAATACCGTTTCCAGAGTCCATATAGTCATATACACCGCCTTTAATAGCAATACCACGGCCTTTTTTACCCCAAAACCCTTCGCGGGTTTGGTAGTCATACAGATTGATTTTGGTGCGATTTCCATCATCTGGCAATACCAAGATCCCTTCTTTTAAAAAATGGACATGGCCCAATGCACCGTTCACTGTTAGTTCTTCGTCCCAAATAAGGCTGCCGTCCTTACTACTATAGGCATTATAGTTATTAGTATAATTTATAGTGGTACCCGAAGAAGAGGTAAAACCAGATTGACGCTCTTGTTGTGACCCCAAATAAAATACATCGCTATTTTCGGGTTGGTAATATTGTATTTGGATATCGATATCCTGGGACATGTTTTCTGCGGCATTTTTTAATAATGCACCGAATTTTCCCATGGTATCCAATTGGGCAGCCTCTTTGGAATTGCTGTTCTTCCAAATGATATCCCCCGTGTCGGCATTTAATTTATAATTGTTGAATAGGGTGACGACCAACAATTCCCGGTTGCCTAGCTCATTGGCGGCCACAATACGACCAAATTTTTCCTTCATGGACCACGCCAACTTACCATCTGCCATGTCGACCGACACCATGAGCGGTTCTCCGTTGCCGTCGGTACCGGCCACCAAAATAGCCTCAGAATCGTACAACAGGTAGTAACTGTCTATCGTTTGCATACCTGCGTTAGCTGAATTAAATACTTCCTTTCCGCTGAACTGATCGATCATATGGAGGTTTGTTCCCGTCGAAATCGTAAAAAATGGACTATTTGGCAATTCGTCAAATGCATGTCGCTCGAGATTACCAAGACTACGGTTACTCCAAGAAATGGTGCCTGTTTCGGTGTCGATACCCATAAGACCTTCCCTTGAACTAACGACAAGGTTACCTAGTGTGGTCACCTCTTGCCACAGGATGTCGGTGGGTAATTGTTTGCTCCATTTAACCTCAACTTGGGCATATTGGGTGAAGGGTACTAAAACTGCTAGAATGAAAAGTATTTTAAAAAACTTCATACATATATTTTTTGGTCTATCTACAACGTTTTAAAAACCAAAAAAGTATATAATTCATTAACGGTAATGGTTTGTATTGTCAATGTTATCCAATAATACAAAGCGCTGTTTCCAAGGTAATTTCAAGGGATAAAACCACTTCGTTGGGCGAAACCGTATTTACAATTGTAAAAATCGTATTGCCATTGGCCTTACCCTTCCCCTCACCCGCCTTTGGTGTGTAGGCACGGCATTCATTCATTGCTTGTTTGAACTTTTGAAAAGACAAAATAATTTTGATGATCAACAATCTAAAAAAAATGTGCAGGATGAAGTGTTTTTAGAGAAAGGGCAGTGACCTATAGGCAAACGTACCTACGGCTGCCGATCTATAAATTCCAAGTTTCAATAATCTTCAAAGAAGAGATAGAAAGTGCTGTTGGTTCGATTATTGCCGGCGATGAGTGCCAAATCGGGGGTTAGTTTAATGCCTGAGTATTCGAATTGAGTTTCCATCGCAGGATTAAATGACGTTTCCAATTCCCATGTAGTATCCGTTAATTTCAAAAGATAAACTTGATCGCCCCCTAAAAAACGAAACAAGGCATATCCGTTTGACATGCTGATATTGTCACCACCAAACTGTATACTGCCCCCTTCGATTGGGACAGGGTTGACATTCAGTATTTCAAATGAACCATCACTATTTACCCTGAAGGATTGTAGGCCAAATTGCTCAGAATAATACAGTACGGTATTCACATCCCGGGCCAAATCTGCCGGGACCGTATTTTCCTCGATGCGAAGTAAGGTCCAGGTGTCATTCTCCAGTTGGTACGCATGCAATGGAATGGAAAGGCCGCCTACCAGGATTATATTCTCCCAAATTAGGACATCCGTGCCAAAGCGATCATCGGCAAAACTATCCTGGGCATTAAAATCCTGATTCAGATTCCAGTCCTCACCGCTGCGCGAAAAGATGTGGATGCTTCCGGCGTCCAAATTGCCCTCATTAATGCTATTGCTCCATGGTGCTGAAGCCCCCACAACCATGTAATCATTGGACAGGTCAATATCATTCCCGAAATTATCCAGACTACGGCCTATTTCATAAATTTGTTCAAACTCCCAATCGGAGCCAATTTTCCTGTAGCGATGTATGCTCCCGTCGCTAAGTTCATTATTAAGGCCTAGTAACAGTTCATCATTGTTTGCGGTTATGCTGTTCAGTTCAAGTAATCCGCTCAGCCCTATTTCCTGTACAAGTGAAATCGACTGACCATTTCGTTCAAAAATCCAGATTTTTTTCAGGCCCCCAACAAAGATTTGGGTTTCGTATGTTTCTATAATAGCGCCGAAACCATCACAGAATTCACAAATAATCTTATCGCTCTCAATGATTAAATTTGCGGCGGTTTCCGGGTCATTAGGTTCAACACCAAAATCAGTATCCGAAGCAGTATCTGAAGACTTTGAACAGGATAATATGATCAAAAGGGATAGGGCTGAAAGAAGAGCTATCTTAGATTTCATAGTATAGTCAGCGAAAAACAATCAAACACTTGAATTAATCGCCTCTTAACAAAAGTTCACCAACATGCTATGATGACAAGATTAGACGAATTATACTAAGTTAATCTTTTTCAAACAATTAACATTTGAACCTAGTACAAAGAAAGGTAATGCTTGCGGATATTATATAAGGTTTTAAGCTTTTTAAATTATACTTCTATCAGGTAACCCCATAAACCGACAACGCTCCGAAACAACCAGAACAGGGATCATATAGCGCTAGGACCGTAAATACAACTAAGCTAAAAAACCTTTATTTCGATTCTAGGGCTTCCTGGTTATAGTCGTTTAGCATGCGTAGAAATGCGGCTTCGTACTCCTTATTCACATACTTGCCCATTTTTTGCCTTTCGGTAAACTGGTT
>JAHHKH010000133.1 GCA_018679695.1 Maribacter sp. | reverse complement strand
GCTTTTGGCGATTCGGACAATGTCAAATTAGGCGAATGGGTTTTGGCTGTTGGCAACCCTTTTAATCTTACTTCAACTGTCACAGCAGGTATAGTTAGTGCCAAGGCACGCGCCTTGATGAGAAATGATCAATCGTTTATCCAGACCGATGCTGCTGTGAACCCTGGTAATAGTGGAGGCGCCCTTGTCAATACAAATGGTGATTTAATTGGTATTAATACGGCCATTTCGTCCCAGACCGGCTCTTACGTAGGCTATTCTTTTGCCGTGCCCAGTAATATTGCGAAAAAAGTGATCGATGATATCATGGAATATGGGAATGTCCTTAAGGGATATATTGGGATAAATCCTCCTAAATTAAGTTCAAAATATGCTATCGAAAACGGTTTAGACGAAATCGAAGGGGTATATATTGCAAAAGTGCAAGAAGATTCAGGGGCCGACGACGCTGAACTACAAGAAGGTGATATCATCAAAAGGGTAGATGATATCAATGTTCAAAGATTTTCAGATCTAACGGGATATATCTCAACCAAAAGACCGGGTGATTCTGTTGATTTGTCGATTGAACGCAATGGTGAACTGATGAACGTTCCTGTTGTTTTAAAGGAGCGACAGGCTATAATCTTACCGGTAATGGGACTTGAGGTGAAAAATCTAAATGCTGAGGATAAAAAACGATTTAAAACAAAAAAAGGAGTGAAAATCATTGGGGTCCCAGAAACCTATAGGGGTTACGGTCTAGAGGACAAAGTACTTTTATCTGTTGATGGTAAGGAAATAGAAAATATTCAAGATGCAAAGAATCTTTTCGGAAGTATCTCTAGATATGGTAAAACGAGTATAACGATGTTGAATCAAAAAGGGGAGCGTGAACGTCTTATTTTTCAATAAAAATTAAAATTTTTAAAAGCGCCCTGATTATAAAGTCAGGGCGTTTTCAATTTAATACTAAACATACCTACTATAACGTTTGAAAGATATACTTTTGCCAAAAATTTTTAACCCTTAAAATCCGATGGGACATACAAAATCCTACGAAAAAGAACTTGCTTTCCAAGCGGACAGAAGAAAAGCAACAACAGAATTCATAAAAATCACCAGTGATCTTTGGTATGACAAGGCAATCGAAGTGGTGCTATTCAAAAATCAAATAATCGATAGAAGTGTAAGCGATATCATACACTTGCATGAATATGCAGGTGAGTTCGTCCAAAAACCTATTTCAATTTTTGATTCCGTCGAGATTCTAAGGGCAATCAATGATATTAAGCTACCTCCATCAAAATTGGATATTGGCAAATTAACTTATGAATACCATACCGATGAAAATAATTATAACGATGTAAAAACCTTTGTAATTGGTAAACTAAAAAACGCAAATAATACCAAAGAATTAATCCCTAAAGACGTTATCCTGTATGGATTTGGAAGAATAGGAAGGCTCTTGGCACGGGAATTAATGGCCAAAACGGGAAAAGGCAACCAATTGAGGTTACGTGCCATTGTAACGCGGGGAGCCATTACCGAGGAAATCTTGGAGAAAAGGGCGAATCTTCTGCGCACTGATTCTGTTCATGGGAGGTTTTTGGGTACAGTGGACATTGATGTGAAAAATAGCGCATTGATCATCAACGGGACCACGGTGCATGTAATAAATGCAACCCAACCTGAGGATATTGATTATACGACATTGGGCATCGAGGACGCCCTATTAATAGATAATTCAGGTGCTTTTCGGGACAAAGAACAATTATCAAGACACTTAAGGGCAAAAGGTACATCAAAAGTTTTACTTACTGCTCCAGGAAAAGAAGTCCCTAATATTGTCCATGGTGTAAATCACTTTGATTACAATCCCGAAAATACCCATATTTTTTCGGCTGCATCGTGCACTACAAATGCCATTACCCCTATTTTAAAGGTAATTGATGATTCGCTAGGGATAAAGAAAGGGCATCTCGAAACTATACACGCCTATACCAATGACCAGAATCTTGTTGATAATATGCATGGTAAATACCGACGTGGACGGGCAGCAGCCTTGAATATGGTGATTACAGAAACCGGGGCTGGCAAAGCGGTCGCAAAAGCCCTACCATCGCTGCAAGGAAAGTTAACCTCAAATGCTATCAGGGTTCCCGTTCCCAACGGTTCTTTGGCAATCTTAAATTTGGAAGTGAAAAACAAAACTTCACTTGATGGTGTGAATACAATTTTAAAGAAGTATGCCCTGGAGGGCAACCTCGTTGAGCAGATAAAATATTCATTGAGTAAGGAAATGGTATCATCCGATATTGTTGGCACATCCGCCCCTTCAATATATGACAGTACGGCTACCATTGTTACCGATAACGGAAAGAATATTGTACTCTATATTTGGTATGATAATGAATATGGATATGCACATCAGGTCATACGACTTGCCAAATATATTGCCAAGGTTCGCAGATTCACCTATTATTAGATATTTCTTGGTTTAATTTTACAATTAAAACACATCAGAATCGTTGATAAGTAATAGAAGCTTATTTTCATTTTTTTTTCTTAATTGATAATATTGAATTACTTTAGTTCCCTCTAAATCGTTAACTATAACTTAGAACCCTTATACAATGAAAGGTTTAAAAACACTACTAATTGTATTGGCTTTATTCGCCTTTAACCTACATACTGCGCAAAACCAAGCAACATCCACACAGGAATTATCATTAGACAAAGGCACTATTAACAGCCAGTTTGAGTATATCTACAAGAAATCTGGCAATTATAGGGCCGATGGTAAACGCTATGAGGTTGTGCGTATTATATGGCTAGACAAGCTTCGTAAGAATGTTTTGGATTCGCTAAATGCCGCCAATAAGAAAGAAGCAGAATTAAACGCCACTATTGCGGGTCATGAAGCGACTATAACTTCCTTGAACAATAAATTGGAAGAGACAACAAGTAATCTATCTTCAGTAACTGAAGAAAAAGACAGTATGTCATTATTAGGCATGTTGGTTTCAAAAGTGACCTATAATCTTATTCTTTGGACAATTATAAGTGGTCTCCTGTTGCTATTTCTGCTTTTCGTCTTCAAATTCCGTAGAAGTAACACCTTGACCCAAGAGGCTAAAACAGCATTATCGGAGCTTGAAGTTGAATATGAAGATCATAGACGTAGGGCTTTGGAGAGGGAGCAAAAAATAAGTAGGCAACTACAGGATGAGATAAACAAATACAGAAAATCAAAATAAAAAACTAGCTCCTTAGGGAGCTTTTTTTTGCTTTATCAATGATAAAGGTAATACAGGCTACAGAAAAAAACATAGATGAGATTGTCCCATTGTTTGATGAATATCGTGTGTTTTATAAACAGGAAAGGAATTTAGAGGGAGCAAGGAATTTTATAGTGGATAGATTCAATAATAAGGAATCGATTATTTTCCTCGCATACTTTAATGGCCAGCCTGCCGGATTCACACAGCTTTACCCTATGTTCTCTTCTGTTTCAATGCAGCGTTCCTATGTTTTGAATGATTTATATGTTCATCCAACATTTAGAAATAAGCAAATTGGTGAAGCGCTATTGAACAGTGCCAAGGAATTCTGTAATGCCAGTCATGCCAAAGGTCTCTCTTTAGAAACGGCAATCGACAATCCTGCACAGAAGTTGTATGAAAAATTGGGATGGGAAAAAGACGAGGCGTGTTTTCACTACTTTTGGAAAGCGAAATAACCAAGAAAGAATTCCACCAATGCGAATTGATATCATTACACTTTTACCAGAATTACTTAAAAGTCCATTTGAAGCATCAATACTAAAAAGGGCCATTGATAAGGACCTTGTTGAGATACATATGCATAATCTAAGGGATTATACGGATCTGAGCTACAATCAAGTAGATGATTATCAGTTTGGTGGAGGGGCTGGAATGGTATTAATGATCGAACCCATTGACAAATGTATTTCGGCCTTAAAGGCCGAGCGGCCTTATGATGAGGTCATCTACATGACCCCTGATGGTAAAACCCTAAACCAAAAAATAGCGAATGGCATATCCCTTTTGGAAAATATAATTATTCTTTGTGGGCACTATAAAGGAGTTGATCAAAGGGTTAGGGATACCTATATAACCAGGGAGATTTCTATTGGTGACTATGTACTTTCGGGTGGTGAATTGGCTGCGGCAATTTTATGTGATTCGGTTATACGCTTAATTCCGGGTGTTTTAAGCAATGAAACTTCGGCACTTACCGATACGTTCCAAGATGACTTATTGGCTCCCCCTGTCTATACCAGACCCTCGGACTACAAAGGATTGAAAGTGCCAGAAGTGTTACTTAGTGGAAATTTCCCGGAAATTGAAAAATGGCGGGAAAATGAAGCCTATAAACGAACAAAACGACTTCGACCAGACCTTCTAGATGAAGACGGAACGGAGTAATTGGGTATCCATGGGAATTACTTTTAAATGAGGGTCCTAATGCATACGCTAAATCAGATGAATTACCATTAATGCACGACTGTGGTCCAAAAAAATAGAATCAAATAACTTGTGATTTATAATATATAGACTATTTTTGCACACTGTTAATTCAACCTCTGACGAAAATCGTGAATGTTGATTGCAAATAATTGTAAAATAAAGCAATGGAATCTTTAATCAACTTCGTAGAAAACGAATTCATTTCAAAAAAAGAATTCCCTGAGTTCTCAGCAGGTGATACGATTACTGTATATTATGAGATCAAGGAAGGGGAAAAAACACGTACCCAGTTCTTTAAGGGTGTAGTGATACAAAGAAGGGGCGCGGGTGCTACCGAAACATTTACAATTCGTAAAATGTCGGGAACCATTGGTGTAGAACGTATTTTTCCTATAAACCTGCCCGCATTGCAAAAAATTGAAGTGAATAAGAAAGGTAAAGTGCGTAGGGCAAGAATATTCTACTTTAGAGGTCTTACGGGTAAGAAAGCAAGAATTAAGGAAGTTCGATCTTAATCAAAGCTCAAAACATAATTATGATAAAACACCCTTCAATCGATGGGTGTTTTTTTATGAACAATTGTTAACAACCATAGTTCATAACCTGTTGATTTTTAATTCTTTGTGTTTCGGAAATTTCGTGCTATATTTAGTTCATGGTTTAAGGAAAATATCCCAGGATATGACGTTGGGCCATTATAGAGTTTACGTTCTTTATATTGTTGTTCAATCTACTAAGAAGTTCCGGAAAGATCTGATCTTTCCGATATGGATTAGTTGGATGAGCATGTTACTGAAGGGCTAACGCTTTTCAGTGTATGTAGATGTTTTTGCGTTAAATATATAACCTTGGTTATACATTTAAGATAGGAACATTAAGACAACAAAAAGAAATACAATGGAGTTACTTGGTTGAGAGATTAAGAGCACCGTATTTCAAACGTGGGAATAGCATTGCGAATGGCAATCAATGGTTGCGGTTTTGTTGAAAATACAGAACAACAGTTTGCAAGTTATTTCTAAAAAGCCATATCAAATGTACTTGTACTATGATATGGCTTTTGTTTTTACAAAAAGTCTTGTTTTGACCGATTCAAATCTTCACAAAGAATATACTTTCCTTTTTAAATAATGCAGCTGTCGCAAGCCAATGAGACACCATAAAATTGTATATTTGCAGCTCTTAAATCAAAACATCCTTATAATAGATGCCTAAAATATTCTATACCAAAACAGACGAAGCCCCTGCTCTAGCCACTCAATCTTTTTTAACAATAGTACAAGCATTTACCAAATCTTCAGGAATTACCATTGAAACCAAAGAC
>JAHHKH010000318.1 GCA_018679695.1 Maribacter sp. | reverse complement strand
ACAATAAAGGACTGCCAATGTGAAACCTTCGAAAGGCTGCTCTCATCTTGTTTCTACTTTGTATATTGTCAGCTGTTTTAAATAAGTCGATTTAAGTTCACTTGAACGAATAAATTTCACTGTACATACCAACCCAAATATGCATAACAAAGGTTTTATATTCGACCTGGATGGCGTCATAGTTGACACTGCTAAGTACCATTACCTGGCCTGGAAGCATTTAGCTGACGAACTCGGGATTCCCTTTACCAAAGAACAGAATGAACAATTTAAAGGCGTAAGCAGGAAGCGTTGCCTGGAAATTTTACTGGATTGGGGGAACATTAAGGTTAGTCAGGAACAATTTGACCAATGGCTGGCAGAGAAAAATCAGGACTATTTGCAATACATCGAAACCATGACCGAAGATGAGATCCTGCCCGATGTCACCAAAGTACTCAATTTTCTAAGGGACCACAGGGTTCCGATGGCTTTGGGATCAGCCAGTAAAAATGCACAGCCAATATTGAAAAAAGTGGGACTTATTCCTTATTTTAACAGCATTGTTGACGGCACACAGGTCAGGAAGGCAAAACCCAACCCCGAAGTCTTTTTTATTGCGGCTTCAAATCTGGATATTGACCCGGAGAATTGCGTTGTATTTGAGGATGCTATCGCGGGGATAGAAGCGGCAAACAGCGCAGGAATGACCAGTGTCGGTATTGGCAATAAGAACACATTATCGAATGCTCAGTACATCTTTAAGGATTTTACTGAGATCGATCTCAACTTTATTAAGAAACTAGCAGAATTATAACTTATGAATCAGGATTATATTAAACCCAACGATTGGTCGATTATTGAAGAAGGATTCGACAAGGAAAATGTAAAATCTTCCGAAAGTATATTCAGCCTTGGAAACGGGGCCATGGGACAGCGAGCCAACTTTGAAGAAAAGTACAGCGGACCAACTTTCCAGGGGAGCTACATCGGAGGAGTGTATTACCCTGATAAAACCAGAGTTGGATGGTGGAAAAACGGCTATCCTGAATACTTTGCCAAGGTCATCAATGCGCCAAGTTGGATTGGAATACACGTCTTAATTGACGGGGAAGCTCTCGATCTCAATGCTTGTAGCAGCGTCGATAATTTCAGGAGGGAATTAAACATGAAAGAAGGGGTTTACTACAGAAGCTTTATAGCGACTCTTAAAAATGACAAGAAAGTTGAGGTAAAAGTAACCCGATTCCTCAGCCTGGATCTCGATGAAGTAGGCGCTATACGATTTGAGATAACTGCTGTAAAAGAAGACCTGACGGTAACTTTTTTACCCTTTCTCGATAGCGGTATCACCAACGAAGACAGCAATTGGGATGACAAATTCTGGAACACGACTAGTGTTTCCTCCCAAGGGAGCCAGGCCTTTATTGAAGCCCATACCATGAAGACCAATTTTGAAACCTGCACCTTTATGGAGTGTCAACTGGAATACAAGGACAAAATCCATAACAAGCCCGTTGAAACTGAAGAGAAAGAACTATGGGTGGGCCATGCATATAAGCAAAAGATAGACAAAGGCTCTACGGTTTCGTTTTATAAGTTCGGAGGATACACTGTATCTCGTAACCACAAAGGTGGCAATTTGGTAGAGGCGGCCAAAGAAGTTTTAAGTAAGGCAACAAAGAAAGGCTTTGACGCTCTTCTCGAGGGGCAGAAAAAAGCCTGGGCAGAGATATGGGAAATGAGCGATATTACCATCGAAGGCGATACCAAAGCACAACAGGGAATTCGATTTAACATCTTTCAGCTCAACCAAACCTACCTGGGAAAAGATTCGAGGTTGAACATTGGGCCAAAAGGATTCACCGGTGAGAAATACGGCGGTAGCACCTATTGGGACACAGAGGCTTATTGCATTCCATTCTATATGGCAACAAAGAATCACCACGTTGCCAGGAACCTGTTAAAATACCGGTATAATCATTTGGAAAAGGCGATCGCCAATGCCAAGAAACTCGGCTTTACAAATGGCGCTGCCCTTTATCCCATGGTGACCATGAACGGGGAAGAATGCCACAATGAATGGGAAATTACATTTGAAGAAATCCACCGGAATGGTGCAATTGCCTTCGCTATCTATAATTATTTCCGGTATACGGGAGACTATTCCTACATCCCTGAAATGGGCT
>JAHHKH010000129.1 GCA_018679695.1 Maribacter sp. | reverse complement strand
CTATAAATTTATTGTTCATACACATTCCCATATTGCGCTGTTGGGCTGGGTTTATATAGGGTTGACCACACTGTTATATAAATTGTTTCTTGAAAGGCAGGAGCTCGATTTGAAATATCGTCGTATTTTTTGGTTTACACAATTTACAATTGGGGGGATGTTATTGTCGTTTCCTTTACTAGGATACGCTCTTCTTTCTATTTTTTTCTCCACGCTGTTTTTATTTGCTTCCTATTGGTTTGTAGGCTTTTTTATGAAATATGTTCCTGCTTCATACAAGAAAACCAATTCCTATAAATGTGTGAAATTCGCTTTGTGGTATATGGTGCTATCGAGTTTAGGACCTTGGACTTTAGGCGCGATTATGAATACTTTGGGGGCCGAGTCTATATGGTATCGATTGTCAATTTATTTCTACCTGCATTTTCAATATAACGGATGGATGATTCTCGGTCTTTTAGGAGTATTAATTTATATTTTGGAACGGAATGATATTAAGATTCCAAAAGTAACTTTCAATCGTTTCTTTTGGGCGATTAATTTGGGTATAGTATTATCATTTTCCCTCTCAACGTTATGGACAAAACCTCATCTGTTTTTTTATATTATAGGATGCCTTGGGGCAATACTCCAAATAATGGCCTTTGGGGTCCTAGTATTGGTAGGTATAAGAAATAAAGAAAAGCTGTTTCAAATTCTTACGCTATTACAAAAGAAATTGCTATTTACGGTTGCTGCCCTATTTGGGATTAAAATACTGCTACAGTTATTAACATCTTTCCCCTATTTTGCAAATTTGGCGGCTTCAATAACCGATTTCACCATTGGATATTTGCATTGGACTTTTTTAGGTGTGGTAACCATTGGGCTACTATTATTTTTGGACTATTTTAAGCTACTTCAATTGTCAAGATGGGCTTACTATTTATATCTGTTAGGGTTTTTATTGACGGAAACCTTGATTTTCACCAAGGGCATAATTGCCTGGCAAAGGCTATCATTGTTCAATGGTTATTTTGAGGCCCTTGCAATATCAAGTTTCTTGATTCCCTTGGCTCTAGTGTTTATATTGGGGGCGAATCTGAAACGAAATCCAGATTAATTAAACACTATTTCTGCCTGTTTTCAAACATCTTCATATAAAGCATGGTCGACATTTTTTGAGCTCTGTTTTTTGCGATCCATGTAGTTTCTCCCTCAAATAATTCATCGATGGTCGCGAACCAATGGTTAAGCCATAATCCAAAATGTTCAGGGGTTATGCTGTGCTTCATTTTGTCATCAACTTCTTGATGCGCGGTTACGGGGTTCCCATAATATTTTCGTTTGAGGAACAATTGGGTTTCCCAGAAATCGGTCAACAGTACTAAATGTGCATCCCAATCGGTGATGATTCCGTTGAAAATAGGGCCTAATATTTCGTCAACTCGTATCTTTCCATAAAAGGATGATACCAGTAAGGTAATATCGGCCCTACTTTTTATATCGGATTTACTCATTTTAAGGCCTTCCAAACCTTTCAAAGGCCGCTTTGCTCAATGTTTCCCTATGGTCAGGATGTGCGATAGAAATCAATGCTTTAGCACGTTGATGCAGATTTTTGCCAAACAAACTCACAACACCGTATTCAGTAGCGATATAATTAACGTGTGCCCTCGTAGTGGTTACCCCTGCACCTTCCCTCAAATAGGGGGTTATTTTGGAGATTCCTTTACCGGTTTGTGACGATAGGGCAAAGATGGGTTTACCACCTTCTGATAGCCTGGCACCCCTTATAAAGTCCATTTGGCCACCTACCCCGGAAAAATGTCGATAACCAATACTATCTGCACAAATTTGCCCGGTAAGGTCTATTTCAATAGCACTGTTTATCGCCGTTACCCTGGGGTTTCTTCTGATAACTGCCGTGTCATTGATATAAGCAGCTTCTTTGAACTGCACCAAAGGATTATCATCTATAAAATCATACAGTTTTTGGGAACCTGCGGCAAAAGCGGTAACGATCTTTCTTACGTTCATGACCTTATCCTCGCCTGTAATGACCCCTTTTTCCACTAAGGGCAAGATACCATCAGAGAACATCTCGGTATGCACGCCCATTCTTTTGTGATCTTTTAAATTGTTCAATACGGCATTCGGAATATTACCGATGCCCAATTGTAAGGTGGCACCATCTTCAATCAATTCTGCAACATACTTGCCTATTTTTTTGTCTATTTCAGTTAGTTCGGTCGGATTGTACGTATGAATAGGCGCATTTACATCAATAGCATAGTCTATATTGCGCACATGTATGATTCCATCGCCATGGGTTCTAGGTACATGGGGATTCACTTGTGCAATTACTATTTTTGCAGTCTGTATTGCAGGTAAGGTAACATCAACAGAGACTCCCAAAGAGCAATATCCGTGACGGTCAGGTGGAGAAACTTGAACAATGGCAACATCCAATGGCAATATATTTCTTCTGAACAAAAGTCCTATTTCACTCAGGAAAATGGGAATATAATCACCTTGATTCGTGTTCACGGCTTTTCTAACGTTTCCACCGACAAAACAACTATTTATCTTGAAGGCTTGGCTATAAGGGGGTATGGCGTATTTTACTTCCCCATCGGTATGAATCGAAACAACCTCAACATTTTCGAGTTCCTTGTATCTATTTTCACATAATGCATTAATCAAGGTGTTGGGAGTCATTGCGGCCCCTTGGACAAAAATGCGATCACCAGATTTTACGTGGGATATTGCTTCTTCGATTGAAACTTTCTTGAATGAATTGTTCATGTTATTTTTTTAGTAAATTAAAAATTCTTTTTGTTTATCTCTTTGATTTAATCGAACTACCATTTGATATTGTTTCAATTTTAAGGCATTATCGTCTAAAACGTTGTACCAACTACCAAGTATAGATTAACATAAAACATTGATCACAAAATATCAAGGATGGCATTCCATAGTACTTGTTGCCATTTCCACTACAGGTTTAGGAGATATGTAAGGAATGCCCAATCCCATTCCGCGAAGAATGAAAAGTACACCTATTACCACTACAAAAACAGGAATTAATTGTTGAATTCTTCTTTTCACCGAGCTCTTTAATAAACCACTCATATAAATGGCCATAGTCATTAGGGGAATAGTCCCCAGTCCAAATAAAACCATATACAAGCTACCCTGTGCAGCACTTCCCATGGCAATTGCTCCAAATAAGGCCATATAGACCAAACCACAAGGTAAAAAACCATTCAAGAAACCTATGGTCAAGAATGTATCAGGGGTTTTCTTCTTAAGTTCCTGACCCAATCGACTTTTTAATTTGGATATGATTCTGAATAAAGGCTTGGAAAGATTATATTTTCCAATCGTTTTATAAGGTATGAGCACAATTACTATCATTAGTACTCCAATTAAAATCGAAAGTTTTTGCTGCAATCCAAAAACATATAATCCTTTTCCCAAAAGGCCAAAAAGGAGGCCAATGATACCATAGGCCATTAGTCTGCCAAAATGGTAAATAAGTATTTGGAAGATTTTCTTCAAATTATTGTTTCTATCAACAGGAAGCATGAAGGCAATGGGTCCACACATGCCTATACAGTGCAGACTTCCCATAAGACCAAGAACTATTGCCGATAACAACATAGGTTAATAGGTTATACTTTTTTTGAATAAATAAGGTTTATCAAGATATTCCCAGGCAATTTTTATGTCCCAACGACCATCCAACAAACGTTTGTCAGGTATGAGCAAATGTGCATTGGATAAACTTATGGGTAAGTCAAAATCCAAGTGTTTATTGGACGGTCTGTATAGGGACACTGTGCCTTTTATTT
>JAHHKH010000285.1 GCA_018679695.1 Maribacter sp. | reverse complement strand
TGGAATAATTGGTCTGGTAAGCAGAAGTGATAGGCGATACAAAGTACAAAAAGTACAAAAACCTTTTTCGGATGATTTTTAAGGAAGCGAACGGCATTCTTGCTAACCTTAGTTAAAAATTTATTTTTTGAATCCATACTCCCGCTCTACCAAACATATTCGAACCTTGTACCATTTATACCAATCGGATATCCCTTTTTCCTGGGCAAACATATGGTCTGTATTGGCTTTCCAATTTGCAATATCTTGCAAGCTCTCCCAGTAACTTACCGAAATGCCGATTTCATCCCGAGCACTTTCAAAATCCAAAAACCCCGGTTGTTGTCTAGCCAATATCTCCATTTGCTGGGCCATTTCAGAATAACCATTGTCTTCTGCAGTTCTCGTATTCGTAAAAATTACGGCGTAGTAAGGTTTTGAAGGATTCATTTAACAAGGTATTGATATGTTGTTCCCGCAAAGTCAGGAATTTTTTGATTCACTTTCTAGATTGCATCAGATCGGATAACAAAAAGATCAATTTATATACTCTTTTTCCAAAAAATACCCCACAATAGCCTCCTTCATCAATACCGATTGCTCCCCTGCTTTTAATGCTGGTAATTCTTCCTTTATCGTATAGTGTGGCCAACCTTCTTCGTCAAAAAAATCGAATTCATAATACCCATAAGGTTCTAAAAGTCGACAGATGGCTATATGCATAAGGTTCAGTTTCTCGTCCTTTTTATAGGTTTTGTGATACTGACCCAACTCTTGGACGCCCACCAAATAAATTATGGCATCCAATTCCATTTGATCACCATCGGCGAACTGGGCCGATAGTTTTTCTACCAACAAGTCCCAGCGTTCCTTTAATTGTAGGTCTCTTGACATATTTTATTTTCAGATTCAAAGGTACAAATCAAAGTTCTATATTTATACCAAACATATTGATATGGGAATTCTCGATATTGTCATTGGTCTTTTACTTATTTATGGACTTTACAAAGGTTTTATAAATGGACTCTTTGTGGAGATTGCCTCAATTATCGCATTAATAGCCGGACTTTTCGGGGCCATTCATTTTTCCTATATCGCAGGGGATTACTTATCCCAGAATATGGAGTGGAATGAGCGTTATATCAATATAACCGCTTTTATCATCACTTTTGTAATAATTGTTCTTGTGGTTCATTTGGCCGGCAAATTCCTTACCAAAATAGCCGATTTCGCTATGTTGGGGTTATTGAACAAATTAGCCGGGGCCATTTTTGGTGCCTTAAAAGTTGCGGTGATTATTGGGGCGCTTTTGGTGTTTTTTGAACGTGCCAATTCTTCAATAAACATAGTGAAAAGTGAAACCTTGGAAGAATCGATCTTGTATGAACCCGTTAAGGAAATAGGAGCATTGGTCTTTTCAAAAGTCCTTAAAGGAAAGGAAGAAAACACTCCCCAAGAGGAATGATCGGCAACTAAAAACTTTACCTTAAAATAAACCCATTTTTTATGGGGTCATTGGGATCTATGTAGAACGTATGCATCCCCGTAACATATGCAGTACCTGCTACTTGGGGTATTATCGCCTTAAAAGGGCCATAGTCCTCTTCTGTAACCAGCGAGCCCCTAAATACCGAACCCGTAATACTTTCAATGGTCATGGTTTCCCCAAAGTCAATTTCCTTTCTGGCCCAATGAATGGCCATACGGCCAGAAACGCCCGAACCTGTTGGGCTGCGATCGACTTCACCATTGGCAAAAACGCAAACATTGCGACTATCACTTCCTGATTCCTGATTGCCATTATCAATAAAAATAGTTCCGTATAAAAAACTTAAATCTTCTTCGAAAGGGTGTACAATTTCTTTTTCAACGGCCATCACCGCATGCTTAATATCCATGCCTTTGGCTATCAATGTTCGGTAAGAAGAGACACTCAGATCAAAATCAAAGTTGTTTTTGGCCATATCAACATAAGCGTAAAATGCACCGCCGTAGGCTAAATCATAAGTTATCTGACCTAGGCCTTTTACCGCAACACTACGGTTCAAACCAACGACAAAACTGGGTACGCCATGAAAACGAACTCCAACCACATATCCGTTTCTTACGCAAGTATAAGAAGTGATACGCCCACAAGGCGCATCTATTTTAAGGATGTTATCACCCTCTTGTACAATTGTCCAATTCATTTCAATAGCCAACTTCGAAATTGCGATAATGGCATGTCCGCACATGGTCGAATACCCCTCATTGTGTAAAAAGATGATTCCAAAATCCGCATCATCATCATTAGGTGGTACGATTAAACAGCCATACATATCGGCATGGCCACGAGGCTCAAATAGCAATGCGGTACGTAGATGGTCATGATATTCCTTGCAATTGCGTCGATTTTCCAAAACAGAATCCCCTTTAAGCTCAGGGAAACCTTCGACAATAACACGTAACGGTTCTCCACCCGTATGCATATCAATCGTTTTTATCTGCAACCAGCCTTCCGGTGGAACAAAATTGGATTTGTTCAATATTTTGTTGTAGACATCACCCATTTGTAAATTTGTTATGATAATAGGTCGCAGCCATTAAATCTTCCAAGGCATGGCCAACGGATTTAAACAACGTAATTTCTTCTTCACTGGTTCTCCCCGGCTTTTTGCCAGAACAGAGTCCAAATAAATCCGCTTTGATAACATCTGCTTTTAGGGTGCCATTTTGTAATGGGATTACAATATCCCCACTTTCCTTAAGTCCGCCCTGCAGCGTATCCACAAAAACCGAAGCCT
The DNA here is from genome assembly GCA_018679695.1 of Maribacter sp. Classification (GTDB taxonomy): domain Bacteria; phylum Bacteroidota; class Bacteroidia; order Flavobacteriales; family Flavobacteriaceae; genus Maribacter_A. The sequence goes on along the minus strand of JAHHKH010000285.1, from coordinate 1,843 downwards.
TCTTTATGGCCGTATCATCCGCTTCACGCATATCTTTTTTATAGGCCCCAACCAGATCTACATACTGTCCTGCTTTTAAATACTCGCCTAATACCAATGGGGTTTTTGACAAGGTTGCACAAGAAACAATATCGACCTTTTCTATTATTTCTTTAATGGAACCAACAGGATTGATTTCAAAATCTTCCTCTGAGAGTTCATTACATACAGCTTCGGCCTTTTCCTTGCTTCGGCCCCAAACATATACATTTTTTATAGGACGAACACTCGCATGGGCTTGGATTAAATTCGAAGAAAGGGCACCTGTTCCTATCATCAGTAGCGATGATGAATCTTCCCGGGATAAATAGGAAGATGCCAGGGCAGAAGTCGCGGCAGTTCGCTTCGCGGTTAAACTTTTGGCCTCTAAAATGGCTTTTACCCCACCTTGAAAAGCATCTAGTAAAACATATACCCCTTGTATTGAAGGTAATCCAAAGTGCCCATTTTCAGGACTAATAGTCACTATCTTTACCCCAGCTTCCTTGCCAGGTTCCCAGGCAGGCATTATTAATAAAGTTGAATCAACAGCTACTTCTGGATTAGGAAAATTATGGTGGTGCCGCATAGGAATCCAAATATTTTGTGAAGCAAAACCTTTTTTTAATTCAAGGATCAACTCAGAAAAAATAGTATTCTGATCAACAAATTCATCATCTATTTGAACTATCTTGAGCATAAGCCAAAAATATATAATTATTGAAGAGAAGCAAGTTATCCAATACTTATGAATTGCTATCCGATAGACTCAAAACTTGTAATACAAATCGCATAAAACCTTACAAGGCAATCACTTATATTTTTGTCATTTATGTATTATAGAGATTATAATCGCTGTTAAACGATTTATAGGTTTACAATTCCACTGGGTTTTCTTCCTTTGTAGGTGAGAACGATGAAATGAGGGCACATTGAAAAAATTAAAAGACACCCCGTTTTACTACAGGGCAATTCACGAAAGGAATTACAGTTTTGGTAATTTCTACCTCTTTGACACTTTTATAGTCGGGGAAATACACGAAAATAAACACATCACTTGGAAAGAGCATGGAAAATTTATCGCTGAGGAATTATTGGGCCTCTACGATAACAACGGTAAGGACATTATCTATATTTCCAACCGGGTAAATGACTATTCGCTCGTTCCTACCGATTGGAAGAAATTCTTCAAGTTCAGCTATAATCTCAGGGCGTATGGCATTATTAGCTATACCAAAACCGGATTTTTCAATGCCATGCTCGAACGTATGTTCGTAAATACCAAACTCAGATGGTTTAATTCCTTGGAGGATGCCATCGAATGGGTAGGGCAGCTTTCCAATTCCAATGTTTTCGAACCAAGGAAAAAGAGGGCTTCCATTTAACAATTTGCATTTAATATGCAAATTAAAGATCCTGTCATCTTAATATCATTGTACAACTTGGATCCACCTACCTTTGGTGTGGACTGTATAGTCATTATCGTACATAGCCTCCGCTTGTACCCCAGGTAAATAATAGCGCCCCAAATAAGAAGCGTTCAATAGAACCCTCAATGTTTTGGTTTCGTTCTTTTTTAGATTAAAATAGAAATTGATGCGATCGTCCCTAATGTCGGTATGGTCAACCTCATTATGGGCAAAATCGCCAAAATCGGTAAATCGGGTATTTACGATCTCCCATCCACTTGGAAAAATATGCGTCAACGCCACATTTTCAATTTTGTCGGCACTGGTATTGGTCAAGGTCACCTCGGCGATAAAATTGGTTCCCTGAGTGATTTTAGAAATATCGATGCGCGAACCATTTCTTCCTATGTATTCGG
>JAHHKH010000282.1 GCA_018679695.1 Maribacter sp. | reverse complement strand
ATGTAGCCCCCTTTTTCATCAATGGCATTACTGCGCTGACCACGTTTGTATGCTGCTTATCAGGGGTAAGATTAATCACCAAATCTGCTGAAGGCACCAATTCTTCATAGGTACCCACAGTAAAGCCGTTTTCAATCGCATTTTTATAGGATTGTCTTTTTTCCTTTATCGCGGCATCCCTTAAGGTATAGGAAATATCAAGCCCGGAATCCCTCATATTCAATCCTTGGTTCAGGCCTTGTGCCCCACAACCAACAATTACAATTTTTTTACCTTTCAAAGCCGTTACACCATCAGAAAACTCGGTAGCGTCCATAAACCTGCATTTTCCCAATTGCATCAATTGATCTCGTAATGATAGTGTATTGAAATAATTTGTCATTTTGTATTCTCGTTTTAGTATTTGTTTGTTAATCCTGATAAAATTCATTTAAAATCGAGCTAATAGGCATTTCGGCCTTGGAAACGGCCAATCTTCCAGAACGTACAAATTGCATAATCCCGTAAGGTTCAAGGGCATCGTGCATTTCATCGATTTCATGTCTTCTTCCTGTTTTGGCCAATACGAAAAAGTTCCGCGAAACAGTTACAATCTGAGAATTGCTCTCCTTGATTATGTTCTGTATTTGACGCTCATCAAAAAGTAAGTTCGAGGCTATTTTAAAAAGTGCGGATTCTTGGTATATGATCTCGTCATCATCATGATAATAAGCCTTGATCACCTCTATTTGTTTTTCTATCTGCTGTACGATTTTACGAGTCCAATCCTCAGTGGTATTTACAACAATTGTAAATTTAGAAACATGCTCTATTTCAGATTTTGAGACGTTTAAACTTTCAATATTGATGTGTCTTTTCAAGAATATACCAGATATCCTATTTAATAAGCCCACATTGTTTTCGGCATATACCGAAATTGTAAACCATTGTTTTTCCATAAGTCAAGCCCATATTCCTTATAATTTTAAAAGAATAATACCGGGTAGATTTAATTATTACTATTTTCTTTTAAGATCCTATTTTAGTCTGATATCAGATACTGAAGCCCCTGATGGGATCATAGGAAATACATTGTCTTCTTTTTCTACTTTTACTTCCAAGAAATAAGCGTCCTTCGAGGCTATCATTTCATCGACTGCAGCTTTTAGATCTTTTCGATCGGTCACTTTTTTAGCCGTTATATCGTAGCCTTCCGCAATTTTCACAAAATTAGGATTACTCATGACCGTTGAAGCATATCTACTCTCAAAGAACAATTCTTGCCATTGGCGTACCATTCCCAAATGGTCATTATTCAGTACCACTATCTTCACCGGGGTCTTATTTTGGAATATGGTTCCCAATTCCTGAATGGTCATTTGGTAACCTCCATCGCCAATAATTGCAACTACCTCCCTATCCATAGCCCCCATTTTAGCACCAATAGCCGCCGGTAAGGCAAAACCCATAGTTCCTAAACCTCCCGAAGTGATATTGCTCTTTGACTGCTTGAATTTTGAGTACCTACAGGCAATCATCTGGTGTTGGCCAACATCACTCACGATAACCGCTTTATGCTTAGAGGCAATATTGATTTCATTGATTACCTCGGCCATTGTCAACCCTTCTTTAGTTGGATGCAATTCCTCTTTAATGACCGCCTCGTATTCGATCTTGTATTTTTCCTTGAACTCATTATGCCATTCATCATGTCTATTTTCCTTGATTTTTGGCAGCAATAAGCTTAGTGTTTCCTTGGAATCGCCTAGTACGGCGATATCCACTTGTACATTTTTATTGATTTCGGCAGGGTCGATTTCAAAATGGATTACTTTGGCTTGCTTTGCATAGGTATCCAAACTACCTGTTACCCTGTCATCAAAACGCATACCTATAGCGATAAGTACGTCGCATTCATTGGTTAGTACATTAGGTCCATAATTCCCATGCATGCCCACCATACCAACATTCAAAGGATGGTCGGTATTCATTGCAGAAAGCCCAAGAATCGTCCATGCAGCCGGTATTCCTGCTTTTTCAACCAAGGCCTTCAACTGTTCCTCGGCTTCACCGAGTATTACGCCTTGTCCGAATACGATATATGGCTTTTTAGCAGAATTAATCACCTCCGCAGCAGCCTCAATGGCATCTATGTTCGGTGGCGGAATAGGTTTATAACTTCGTACACCTGTGCACCGTTCATATTTGAAATCCAATTTATCATATTGCGCATTCTTGGTAATATCAATCAAAACAGGACCTGGGCGACCGGATTTTGCAATAAAAAAGGCCTTAGCCATTACTTCTGGAATCTCCTCTGCCCTCGTAATCTGATAGTTCCATTTGGTTACTGGTGTTGAAATTCCTATTATATCTGTTTCTTGGAAGGCATCCGAACCTAACAAATGTCTTGGTACCTGCCCAGTGATACATACCATGGGTGTGGAATCGATCTGCGCATCGGCCAAGCCAGTAACCAAATTGGTAGCTCCTGGACCTGAAGTAGCCACGGCTACACCTACTTTTCCGGTAACACGTGCAAAACCTTGTGCAGCATGTGTTGCCCCTTGCTCATGTCTTGTCAAAACATGGGTCAATTTATCCTGGAATTTATAAAGTTCATCATAAACAGGCATAATGGCACCCCCTGGATATCCATAAAGTAAATCAACACCTTCGGCCAATAAACAGTGTATGATCGCTTCCGCCCCGCTGATTCTAAGAGTTGTGGGGTTCTTCTTGTCTTTTTGCTTTTCTTTCAATGTCTCCATAGGTCTTTTCACTTAAATATTATTGCTAGCAGAGACCTCTCTGCCATTTGGTTCTACCCTGTAGGATAAACCAATTATACACATTTTGTTAAAATTCATCGGTCACACAACCCTGTGCAGCGGAAGAAACGGAACGTGCATATTTATATAACACTCCTTTTTTAAATTTCAGTTCTGGTTGTACCCATTCTTCCTTACGTCTTGTAAGCTCCTCATCGGAAACCAGTACATTAATTGAATTGGTTTCTGCATCTATGGATATAATATCCCCATCCTTGACCAGTCCAATAACACCACCTTCCTGGGCCTCAGGGGAAATATGACCTACTACAAAACCATGGGTTCCACCCGAGAAACGACCATCGGTAATCAACGCTACATCTTTACCCAGGCCAGCACCCATAATGGCTGCAGTTGGTTTCAACATTTCTGGCATGCCAGGTCCTCCTTTGGGTCCTTCGTAGCGAATAACCACCACATCACCTTTTTTCACCAGCCCCGTACGAATGCCATCGTTGGCATCAAATTCGCTATCGAAAACCTTGGCTGACCCCTTGAATAATAACCCCTCTTTACCTGTTATTTTAGCCACAGAACCGTTTTGTGCAAGGTTACCGTAAAGCATACGCAAATGCCCAGTGGCTTTAATGGGGTTCTCCAAAGGCATGATAACATCCTGCCCTTCAACTAAGTCAGGAACATTCTCCAAATTCTCCGCCAAGGTTTTCCCTGTGACCGTTAAACAATCACCATGCAATAGTCCGTTCTCCAACAAATATTTCAATACCGCGGGGATTCCCCCAATACGATGCACATCTTCCATCAAATATTTGCCACTAGGTTTAAGGTCTGCAATAAATGGGGTTGTATCACTAATATGTTGAAAATCCTTAAGTGTAAATTCTATATCGGCAGCTCTGGCTATTGCCAAGAAATGTAGTACAGCGTTGGTCGATCCCCCCATGATAGTCACCAGGCGAATGGCATTTTCCAAAGACTTGCGGGTAACGATGTCCAGGGGTTTTATATCCTTTTCGATTAAAAGACGCATTTGTTGACCGGCAGCTATACACTCCGCTTGCTTATTTTCACTGATAGCCGGATTTGAGGAATTGTAAGGCAATGACATTCCTAATGCCTCAATTGCCGAAGCCATAGTGTTTGCAGTATACATACCACCACAGGCACCTGCACCAGGGATTGATTTTTTAATAATACATTTAAACTCATCCTCCTTCATAGTCCCTGCTACTTTCTCTCCCCATGCCTCAAAAGCCGAAACTATATCGAGTTTTTTATTATTATGGCAGCCCGATGCAATTGTACCTCCATACACCAAAATAGCAGGACGATTTAAACGTAGCATGGCCATTAAAGCTCCCGGCATATTTTTATCACAACCAACAACAGTCACCAGGGCGTCATAGGACATTCCTTGGACCACAGTTTCCATAGAGTCGGCAATAATATCCCTTGATGGTAATGAAAAACGCATTCCAGGCGTCCCCATTGAAATACCATCACTAATTCCGATGGTATTAAAAATAAGACCCACGGTTTCTTTGGCATTAACCCCTTCTTTAACCAATTTGGCCAAATCATTCAAGTGCATATTGCAAGGGTTCCCTTCATATCCAGTACTTGCAATACCTACCAAAGGCTTATTAAAATCCTCATCCTTAAAACCGATGGCATACAACATGGCTTGTGCTGCCGGTTGGGTTGGGTCCTGTGTTACATTTTTACTGTACTTATTCAATTCCATTAAGAAAGATATTGTCTTTGGTTAAGGCTATTGTATATAATTCATCAATCAAATATAATTGTTTCGTTAATGGCATTTTTTTAACATTTAATGTTGCTCTAAATCCAAGGGTGTGATTATTTATTCAAAGCTTTGTTTATCAATGCTTTAAGCCCTCTTTTTATACCATATCCAGTGCTTTTCATGGCGCGAATAATGCTGGGGTTTCTGCTGCTCTTAAAAATTTGCCATAGCACACGCCATTTATGACCCTGCAACCGATGCAACTTGGTAAGTCAGCGAGGTTGATTTTAGGTTGGATTCCCCTCATCAGCGAGTAGGCCCCGTGACTGTGCAATTCACCGGAAAACAATGCCTTAATCTAGGGAAATACCTTGGTTTTTAGGAAACAGGTAATACTATAATTCTAAAAGAACTTACCGAAACAACAAGGAATATTGCCCTAGGAATATATGCGGACAAGGTCTTTTTTGATACGCCAACATTGTTCTCACATTTGACATTAGGGTCTTTATAGGCAAAAAGTGCCAAGCCCGATGCATTCATGAACATCAAAAGACCTAGTTTATGATATCGCCAAAATGATTACATTGGGGATATTTTTTATTTCAATTGAATGCTATGGAATTATTACAAAAGCAGCGCGATTTTTTTGCAACGCAGCAGACCAAGGATATTAAATTTCGGAAAAAAGCCCTGAAAAAACTACAAAATGAGATTATTTCCCGTGAAGATGAAATTGCAGCTGCTATTTATAAGGATTTTAAAAAACCGAAATTTGAAACCTTGGCATTTGAAACACAGTTTGTGCTGGCCGAACTAAAACATGTATTGAGAAACATCGATTTATGGGCACGGCCTGAGCGAAAATCAACTGCACTAATTAATTGGCCCTCTTCAGATTGGATCTATAAAGAACCGTATGGCGCGGTTCTCATCATTGCACCGTGGAACTATCCTTTTCATTTGGCATTTGCACCCTTAATAGGAGCAATCGCAGCAGGTAATACCGCAGTCATAAAACCATCGGAAGTCACACCAAATACAGCCAAGATCATATCAGAAATCGTGACCGCCGTTTTTACTGCAGAACATGTTACCGTTGTTGAGGGAGGTGTCGAAGAATCCCAAAAGTTATTGGCCCAACAATGGGATTATATTTTCTTTACGGGAGGTACGCGAGTAGGAAAAATTGTCTATGAGAGCGCAGCGAAGCATTTGACGCCGGTTACATTAGAGTTGGGAGGAAAAAACCCTTGTATAGTCGATGAAACAGCTTCCATTGCACTGGCGGCAAAACGGATTGTTTGGGGAAAGTTTATCAATGCCGGTCAAACCTGTCTCGCTTCGGACTATATACTTGTTCATAAAAGTGTAAAAGAAAAGCTGATCGAGTCTTTAAAAAAGAGTATTACCAAAGGCTATGGTGATAACATGGAATCGTCACCGGATTTTGCAAGAACGGTAAATCAAGGTCATTATAAAAAGTTAAAAGCGATGCTTGAAGGGGAAGAAATTATTTTCGGAGGCAAGTTCAATGACGAGGATAATTACCTCTCCCCCACATTAGTGAATGAACCAAAACTGGACAGCAAACTAATGCAAGGTGAAATATTTGGTCCTATTCTGCCTGTCATCGCTTACGAAACAGAAGCTGATATTCATAAACATATCATGCATTACGGAAAACCATTGGCTACCTATATTTTTTCGAACAATAAAAAGTTCCAGAAAAAAATCGTCAACACCTATAGTTTTGGTGGTGGTGCCATAAACGATTCGGTCATCCAAATCTCGAACAAGAAATTACCTTTTGGCGGGGTCGGAGCCAGTGGTATCGGGGCTTATCATGGAAAGACTTCTTTCGATATCTTTTCCCATCGAAAGTCGATAATAAAAAAGGCAAATTGGATGGATGCACCATTGCGATATCCTCCTTATAAAATACCAATGAATTTGGTTAAGAAGGTTAAACACCTATTTTAGCGAAATGGAAAAAACAGTTACCGAAGCTATTCATTACAGGCGCTCTGTCCGCATGTACAAAGATAATGTTGAGTTAGATGATGCCAAAGTCCGCCAATGTCTGCTTAACGCATCCCTGGCACCTACAAGCAGTAATCTACAACTATGGGAGTTTTATCATGTGACCAATAGCGGAAAATTAGCGACAATTTCAAAAGCATGTTTTGACCAACCTGCAGCGAAAACAGCCAAACAATTGGTGGTGGTCGTAACAAGAAAAGATCTCTGGAAGAAACGGGCAAAGGCCAATTTGGATTTTTTACAGGTAAGTTTTGCTGACAAACCCTTAGACCAATATACCCAACGAGAGAAGTTTGCACTGAACTACTATAAGAAATTGATCCCGACCTTATATACCGACTTTTTGGGAATAATAGGAGGCATCAAGTATTGCTTCTTTCAAATAGTTGGTGTATTCAGACCCATTTATAGACAAGTTCGTAATTCCGATATGCGAATAGTAGCCCATAAAAGCGCGGGATTGGCCGCTCAAAATTTCATGATCAGTATGGCGGCCATTGGCTATGACACTTGCCCAATGGAAGGCAGCGATACCTTAATGATCAAGAAAGTTCTGGGCTTGCCCCGAGGAGCAGAAATAAATATGGTAATTGGTTGTGGGGTTCGTGATGAAAAAGGTGTTTATGGCCCTCGTTTCAGAGTACCTTTTGAAGATGTTTATAAAAAAGTCTAAACCAATTTAAAAGAAATCTTATCCCCAAATTTCTTTTGCGCCAAAATGCAGATGGCCTTATCGGATAATTGAAGTATTCTCGGATAACCACCTGTAGTTTGACCGTCTTTCATAAGTACAATCAATTTCCCAGCGGGTGTTATTTGTACCGTTCCTGGAAGTGTCGCAGAAGTGAGCATGGATATTTTATGTCCTTGGATTTTTTCTTCAAACTGATAGCCCATTCTGCTATATTCCTTAGCTACGGCAAACTCTTTGAAAAAAAGTTTTTCCAAATGCATATCGTCCAACAATTCATATTCGGGTCCTTTTGTCACCTCAAGAACGATCTCGTCAACTAATGAAACTGTTTGAAGTTCCAATATTTTAGGATTGAAAATGCTAACTTCATCGTATTCCAATTCATCATTATCCTTTAGACTCCCTGAAGTAGTAATTGGGAAGTATTGTGATCTACTTCCTAAGATGATTTTCGACTTAAAACCGTTCTTTATCGCTAAATAGCCCCTAAAACCCTGGACCAATCTACCATATGAAAGAATATCACCTGCGCCCACTTGATAAACTTTATAATTGGATATAGGTTGGTTGTTTAAAGTTGCTGACATTTCGGCCCCAGCTAGAACAATGAAGGTTTCCTGTTCGAACTGCAGGGTGGGTCCAGTCATCGTGATTTCCAAAACAGCAGCATTTTTATCATTTTCCAGGAGTCTATTGGCATTTTGAACTACCCAAATATCCATTACCCCAGAAACAGGCACTCCATTATGACGATACCCGAAACGACCCTCATCCTGAAGCGTGGTGTAAAACCCAGATTTGAGAAGTTTAAGCATCCAACTTTATTTTTTCAAATTGATATATTCCCACTTCGCCTTCAATCTTGTGTAGTTTGTATTCTGCCCTTGAAATTGAATAAAACTGTATTTTATCACCCACATTCACCAAACAAGGTTCTTCTCTTTTTGCATCGAAAATAGGTACGGAGCAATTACCAATAATATGCCATCCACCCGGGGATTCCTGTGGATAAATACCCGTTTGTTTAGCAGCCAGTCCCACAGCACCTTTCTCAACTTTCTGCCTCACCTCAGCTCTTCTGGGAACTTCCAGGGCTTCTGGCAAACCTCCTAAATACATGAAACCAGGTAAAAATCCTATTCCGAAAACCGTATAAACATGGGAAGTATGCAAATGGATCACTTCTGCAACGGAAACTTTCAAGGTTTGGGCAACTTCCTCTAGATCAATAGCGAAATCCAAATCATAGCATACAGGTAGTTTCCATAGGTATTTGTCCGATTTAACAGATTCCTTTCTTTCCTTATACCAAGTTTGCAATTGCACTTTGAAGGGCTCAAATACAATGCTCTTATTTCTTTGGATCAAGGTCAGTGAATTATAAGCAGGTACCAGTTCCCAGTCCTTGGTATCAAGACATTCCAATTTTAAGTATGAGCTATACTGAAGAATGTCCTCAAGAATAGCCTCATCTACCTTGATGGGCCATTCCATCAAGATAGCATGTACGCCAAACGGTCGTATAGAAATGGGATGATCAATCACTTTTTTATATAGATATGTTTTTTTGGCAATTCTTTGGAAAGGTACATTAATATTCGCAATGCACCGGGTGTATCGCCATGTATACAATACGTCTGTGCATTAATATTGGTTTCCCTGCCATTGATTGTCATGACCTTATTTTCGATTACCATTTTTACCAAATGATCCAAAACTTGCTGCGGCTCATTTAGAACTGCATTTGGCAACTTTCGCGAAACCAGACTTAGGTCTTCGTTATAACTTCTATCGGCGAAAGCCTCATATTTTACATGAAAGCCTTGATGAACCGCTTTTTCGGCTATGACCGAATTGGGCGGTACATAAAGAATGGTTCCCTTTTTATATGGGGTAACCACCTCCAAAAACAAATCGGCCAATGCCTCATTTTTTGCAAGATCATTGTACAAAGCACCATGGGGTTTAATGTGGTGAAGTGAAACCCCTTCATGATCCAGAATATTCTCCAATCGATTTATTTGTGCCCTTATACTTTCAACAAAAGCCTCTGGCTCGATTTCCATTGTAGATCTCCCAAAATTTTTGGTATCGGGATAAGAAGGGTGGGCTCCCGGCTTAATATCGTATTTTTTGGCTAATTGTATGACTTGGGCCATTGTCTCATCATCCCCTGCGTGTCCACCACAAGCTATGTTACATGAAGATATCAAAGGCAGTAATTCAGCTTCATTGCCCATACCCTCTCCCACATCACAATTGATATCAATAAATTTTCCTTCCATTTAAAATAGTCCTATTACCTTTAATATGCTTTTCGCTCCCAATACAATCACCAATACAATGATCAAAAATCCCAGAATATTCTGAAATTTAGTGTTTCTGTATTTGCCCATAACCGATACTTTATTGACGATCCATAAAAGAAAAATAGCAATTACCGGGAGCAAAATACCATTGGCCACTTGTGCAAATTTGATAATCTCTATAGGTTTGATATCGAAGGAAAGAAAAAATATTCCCAATCCTAAAATAATCATCCAAACTATCCTGAATTTAAAATCTTTCAGACCAACCTTCCAACCGAAACAACTGCTTGCCACATAGGCCGCTGCCAAGGGTGCGGTTATTGCAGAAGTGACACCGGCAGCAAACAATCCAATTCCCATGAAGTATTTAGCACTATCGCCATATAGGGGTTCCAATCCCCTAGCAAGATCCATTACATTGGTAATCTCTTCTCCTGGTATGGCAGCGGCGGCAATGACAATTGCCATTGAAACAATACCGCCTAAGGCAATTGAGATAATGGTATCCTTTCTCGCCGTTTGTAAATCTTCTTTGGTTTTCCATTTTTCACTAACCAATGAGGCATGTAGAAATAGATTATAGGGCACAACGGTAGTCCCGACCAAAGCGATGATCATCAGTATACTGTCCCCAGGAACCGTAGGCAAGAACATACCCTTCAATATTTCAATAATATTGGGTTTGGTTACAATAGCTGTCAAAAGGAACGAAATACTCATAATCAATACCAACGTCACGAATACCTTTTCCAATGCCTTGTAATTACCTAGGTAAAGAAGAATAAATGCCAATCCCCCTATGATAAAAGGATAAATATCGGAATATTCCTCACCAAAAAGGGCATTCATCCCCAAAGTAGCACCACCAATGTTACCTGCTTCATAAGCCGCATTTCCAATAACTATTGCAGCAAGTACAATACCCACCAAAAGCATTCGAATCCAAGGGGTACCTAACTCATTTTTTATTGCATCTGCCAAACCATTTTGGGTTATTATTCCCAATCTTGCAGCCATTTCCTGTAATACGATGGTCGCAATAATAGACAACAACATGGCCCATAACAAGGTATAACCAAAGCCGACTCCGGCCAAAGTACAAGCAGTGACGGTACCCGGGCCAATAAATGCTGCCGCAACCAATACTCCAGGACCAATTTTTTTAAACATATTAATTTGTTTGACTTAGGGCATACAATGCGAAGGAACCCAGCCAGTGGGTACCCTCATAGTTGTCATCAACAATATTAGGTAATGAATGGCTAAGATGTTCATTTGCTATTTGTCTTAAATGGGAATATTCAGGAAGTGTTTCTGCAATACCATACAAACACCATGCACGGCTGAAATTAAGGCCATCAATATGTACTAGTTTGCCATCTGATCTGTCGGATACTTTTCCCGTTTCCAGTTTAAAAGACGTTTTGGTCAATTGAGGTAAAAATCGATCAAACCATGCCTTAAATTCCTTTGGTGGAAGCACTTTACGGACCAAATTGGTTTCCTCAAGGCAAGGTGATAAAAAATCAAAACCACTTGGCTCCCAATCCAGTGGACAGTTTTCATCATTCATATAAAACCGGTTGACACTAGCTGTCAATACTTCCTTAAGGCCTGCATGTGCTACGGTATTGGCATAATCCCACGCCAAAGACATCCCAAAGGCCGAATTACTGTGTTCCCCCACCCTAATGGGATAATTTAATTTGGGAAGAAAAACCAAATAGCCCTCAACTATGATTTCCACTAAAGGTTGAAGGTTCGCGCTTAATTCATTGGCCATAGGATCCTCCCAAGTATGTAACTCCTCGGACAATTTTAATAACCAGGCCCAACCATAGGTCCTTTCATAGGTGTTATTCCCTTTCATCCTAAAATAGGCAACCTCATTTTCGATATTTTCCTTTGATAGGTTCTCGCGTAATTTTTGTCGAATGGCCACTGCATCCTTCAAATCGGGGAATTTCTTTAGTAAGGATACCAAAGACCAATGTCCGTGAACAGAGGAGTGCCAATCATAACAACCATAGAATGCCGGATGTAATCTTTTTGGATTTTTTATATGTGTTGAATCATTCAAGGATTGGCCCAATTTGTTGGGGTACTCAACCTGTATACAACTAAAGGGTAAACTGGCCAACCTATTCGCCTCGGACAAATTCAATTCGGGCGTCGCCATTTCCATCAGTTCCTGATTTTGTTCCTGGGACCCATTCTTGCAACCACCTAGAAGTATCATAAAAACTAGTATTGCCGTAATTCCAAACTGATTAGTTCGCATATTCCTGTCGATTAATGTGGCCACTAAAGTTAAAAATATTAGTGCAATCAAAGGTGATAAAACCAATCTAAAAGTAGCACATTTAAAATTTCGAATTTCACAACAGATTTAACATTTTTGAATGCAGTTCGTCTAAAAAAATGCAGTTCGTCTAAAAGTGGGGTGTCATACATCGATGTTGTATAATAATCAATAAAGTATAGGGTTATAATAGTCCCAAATCAATATCAATACCTGTTAAATGACATGTTTAGAATGTAACAAAAATCTTGATTATATAAGACACAAAAATTCAATGGACCTTTTTGGCGTTGAACTTTGTGATAAGCACCAAACCCGAATGGTGAAACTGATCAAGAAAAATAATACGCCTGTTGAAGCAATTCAATTATACTATGGTCTAAAAGAGGCTGGTGTACATACCATGCTGGAGTGGTGGGATGGAAGAAAATCCGTTCATATTGCCATTTCCAGAGTAAAACTGAATATTGAAATCGATGCTGAATATCATAGAATGACCCATGAGCAGGCCATACATAATTTAGAAAGGACAATGCATTCTTTTAAGAATGGATTTACCACTATTCGTATACCACATATATTGATCAAACATTATTTAAAAGAGACTGTCAACAACATTCTGGGAATAATGGAAGGATTAAAAGCCAATATCAAGGTGATTTAAGCGTTATAGTAGTTTAAATAATAGAAAAACAAGGTATTATGAGCACATATAAAAAAATATTGACGATGCCACTAAGGGTGTCCATTGTCGTTTTATTATTGGGCATGCTGATGAAATTCTTGGAGTGGCCTTTGGCTACCCAGGTAATGTTTGTTTCTTTCGTAGTTATAGGTACGCTTTACATGGTACGTTTCTGGAAAAAACCCATTAAGCACTTTATTGATTATGTGAAGTTGATCCTAGTCTCATTTGCCGCAACCAATGGTATTTTCAACCTTATGGATTTTCCTTATACCATTTTCTTTCAGGTAATTATTGCCATATCTTTTGTGTTATGGTTTATTTTGGAAGGAACTGCCTATTTTCTTGATGATGACCAAAGGAAAAAAAACAGTTCGGTTCAATTGATCTGGAACCTTGCCATGGTCGCTGGCACCTTGGCCATTATTGCGGGAAGCATTTTAAAAATCTTTAATTGGGAATATGCCCTACCCCTTTTGATCCTGGGGGTTTTCGTCGTAGCCGCCTATATTTTGAAAGATGTATTCATTCCTGAAAAAATAGTGCACAAAGATCGCAACAACGAAGAATTTCAATTATAGTTAAATGAAATTCATCTCTCGTTAATTCATATTTATTTGTATCTTATTTCTCAAAGCTGAACCCATGAGAAATATAGATAGAAGAAATTGGCTAAAAACTGTTGGACTTTCCAGCAGTTTTGCTCTTTTAGGAGGTTTTGAAGCCATGGCCATTACGAATTCAAAACAGCCTGTCCTTAATGATTCAACGACAAGGCTTAATGCCAATGAAAATCCATATGGTCCCTCAGAAAGGGTTCGTGATTTTCTATCCAAGAATTTCGACCTTGGATGTCGGTATCCGTTCAGAACCTTATCATCGCTTGTTGCAATGATCGCCGATAAGGAAGGCGTGCCCAAAAATCATATAGTGGTAACAGGCGGGTCTACAGAAGGGTTAAAAGCTGCAGGATTAACTTTTGGTGGTTTTGGCAATGGTGAAATCATCGCTGCTGACCCCACTTTTCAGGCCATGTTAAGATATGCCGAAACTTTCGGCACAAAAGTTCATAGAGTGCCCGTTAATGACAAAATGGATCATGATCTGGAAGCCATGTCCCTTAAGATTTCGTCGAATACCAAATTAATATTTGTTTGCAATCCCAATAATCCAACAGGTACCTTATTGGATAAAAACAAACTCACTGACTTTTGCAAGACACATGATGATAAAGCGGTAATATTCAGTGATGAGGCCTATTATGATTTCATCACAGAACCAGAATATCCATCCATGGTTGAATTGGTCAAACAAGAACGTAATATTATCGTCTCCAAAACTTTCTCCAAGATATATGGACTCGCAGGTATGCGATTAGGTTATCTTGTTGCGAGACCAGACATTGCGACCAAACTAAAGGCTAGCGTTATGGCCAATACGAATACTTATGCCATTGAGGCAGCAAAAATAGCCTTGCAAGATGACGAATTCTATAAGTTCAGCATATTGAATAATATGGAAGCCAAAAAACATATTTATAACACCTTGGATGCTTTGGGCCTTGAACACATCAAATCACACACTAATTTTGTTTTCTTTAAAACTGGTAAGCCAATTAATGAAATGATACGCTTGATGGCGAATGAAGACATACTCATTGGAAGACCCTTTCCCCCTTTCTTGGAATGGGCGAGAATAAGTACAGGATCTATTGGTGACATGGAAAAATTTAGTGATGCATTAAGGAAAGTTATGGGTTAAAATTGCTTTCTTACATCGTTAAACAGTTCTTTTTAAGGGTCTTACGCATTTTAATTGCACTCCATTCAAGGAGTATTCCAACCCTTTAACGAATATTTTACAACACATCGAGTTTTCATTACTTTACACGAAGGAAAAAAAGCTTTCTATTCATTCTACTGTTATTTATATAGATCAAAAACCCAGTCAAATGAATAAAAAATCTACTTCATCCTATATTTTGTATGTCTTTTGTGCATTCTGCTTTTTATGGGCAATATATGTACTACTATTCAGTACTTAAAAACCCGTTAGGTAGGACTAATCGTATAATTTACACTCTTGTATGGGTTAAAATTGTCTGTCTGGTTAGGCCATACCATTTTTTGGAACCTATACAAGAATCTATGATTATTGTATCATATTTTCTTATCAATTTTCAAAATTCGTCATTGCAATCCTATTTGTTTTCGGATAGCCCATATCAAAAGGATAGTGGAACCTATCTTCATCCCATCCAGCTTAGTATTCATTGTCCTTGATCACTACCAATTCAAGAAGGCTTCTTTTAAACTTAGAGCGGGTTTTTGAATATGAAATTGAAAATTGTTGAAATTGATAAAAATCGAAACAATCAACCTCTTTTACTTGATTAAATCCTTACCAAATACTGGCCATGACCTCTTGAAGGGAAGAAAGCTGGAAAGCACATTTATCTTTTAAATTGATATCTTTAAATCATAAAAACAAAATAAGGCTATTAAAAATACCCTATGAAAAACCCTTACGGCATTTTTGTTGCTTTACTTTTTAGCGCCCTTTCCATTAGCTGTAATCCTAATAAATCGTATAAAGAACAAACAGCGACCCTTCCTTTTTCAAGAGACCTAACTGAAATAAAAAAGGATGGCAAACTTAAAGTGCTGTTAGGCTACAGCGGTACCAGCTATTTTTTGTATCGAGGCAAACCCATGGGCTATGAATATGAATTATTGCAGCGCCTGGCAAATCATTTGCAATTGGAATTGGAAATCAAGATTTCCAATAACTTGGATATGTTACTTACAAATTTGATCAACGGCCATGCTGATATTGTGGCATATGGCCTGGCGATTACCGATGATCGTAAAAAAATCGCTGCGTTTACCGATTATTTATATTTGACCAAACAGGTGTTGGTTCAAAAAAAACCGGCGAACTGGCGAAAAATGACCCTGGATAACATAAAGAAAAGTATCGTTCAGGATCCTTTGGAACTTATTGGAGACACCGTTTCTGTTCGAGAAAACTCCTCCTATTTTAAAAGACTCATAAATCTTTCCAAGGAAATGGGTGGAAAAATCATCATTGACACATTGGAAGGCAACCTATCCACTGCGGAAATAATCCAGATGGTAGCGGATGATAAGATTAAATATACCATTGCCGACAAAAATTTGGCGAACATAAATTCTTCCTATTCGCCAATCTTGGATACCAATGTACCTGTAAGTTTTTCGCAGAGAATCGCATGGGCCGTTCGTCCGAATTCACCATTATTGTTGGAAGCTACCAATAGATGGATCAAAGAATACAAAATACTACCCGAGTATAATGTGATTTATAACAAATACTTTAAAAATAAAAGAGGTTTTAAAAAACGGATTAAAAGTGAATTTTATAGTGTGAATACCAATGAAATTAGCCAGTACGATGAGATAATAGAAACCAATGCCAAAAAAATCAATTGGGACTGGCGGCTTTTGGCTGCACTCATCTATCAGGAATCCAATTTCAAAAATGAAGCTAGCGCATGGTCAGGAGCAGCAGGTTTGATGCAATTAATGCCAGGGACCGCCGAAGACATGGGCATTAAAGACAGGTTGGATCCAAAAGAGAATATTCGTGCCGGGACCAAATATTTAAAAATTTTATATGATGCTTTTTATGACATTAAAGACAGTGTTCAACGGATTAAATTTACTTTAGCCGCATACAATTGTGGGTATTTCCATGTTAAGGATGCGCAAAAACTGGCTGCGATGAATCAGTTGGATCCCAACGTTTGGGATGGGCAAGTAGATCAGATGATTTTGGCATTGACCTATCCCCAAAACTATAATAAGGAGGAAATAGAGTACGGGTATGTACGTGGTCAGGAACCCTATGATTACGTCATAGACATATTTAAGCGCTACGACCATTATTTACGCTTCATTGATGAATAAAGAGTGAAAACAATCAGTACAAAACTTCTCTTTCCAACAACTGATTGCAAATAAATCCTTTAATATAATCCTAAAGACCAATCTGTTATTTTTGGGTGCTTTATATCAGCCATTTTAAAGGATAAATCAGTACCTTGTTGAGGCAACCGCCAACCCATATTGCATGATGAATTTCTTCAAAATACGATGTGAAAAATCACCAAATGACAACCTGCATTTAAATATGCAACATAGTTTATCAACGAATCCTTTTTGTTGGTAACGGGATATTGTAATAGTCTATAACAACAATAATAAATAGAAATATTAGTAACCATGAAACTAGATTTACCTTTTGTGCGCTCACAATTTTCCGCATTTTCAGAACCTACATTGGAAGGGTGGGCTTTTTTTGAAAACGCTGGAGGCTCTTATCCTTGTATCCAATTCGTTGAAAAATTGACCAACTTTTATAGGAAAAACAAGGTACAGCCCTATTATCCATATCCTGCTTCAACCAAGGCCGGTGAAATGATGGATACTTCTTATAAGAGAATGGCCGAGTACTTGAATGTGGAAGATTCGGAAGTTCATTTTGGCCCTTCGACGACCCAAAACGTATATGTATTGGCACATGCCATGCGCCCTATGTGGGAAGAGGGGGACGAAATCATCGTTTCCTGTCAGGACCATGAAGCCAATGCGGGTGCATGGCGCAGATTATCCAAGTCGGGTATAAAAGTGATAGAGTGGCATGTTGATTCCCAGACCGGACTATTGGATGTGACGGTTTTGAAGAAGCTATTCTCTAACCGCACTAAAATGGTAGCTTTTCCACATTGCTCAAATGTTATAGGTCATATAAACCCTGTTAAGGAGATAAGCCAAATGGCCCGTGAATATGGGGCACTTTCAGTGATAGATGGTGTGGGCTATGCGCCGCACGGTTTTCCCGACATTAAATCCGTTCTGGCCGACATTTATCTTTTCTCTCTTTACAAGACATTTGGTCCCCACTTAGGCTTGATGTATGTCGACAAGGAATTGATTCAAAAAATGGAAAACCAATCCCATTTTTTCAAGGAGGGTGTTACAAAAAGTATGTTGACCCCAGCCGGTCCGGATCATGCACAAATAGGTGCTGCAAGTGGAATCCTGGATTATTTTGATAAGGTATACTCGCACCATTTCGAGGAGGAAGCGAATCCTGTTCAAAGAAACAAGGCCCTGGTTAAGCTATTTAGGGCACACGAAAGTGAGTTGCTTGAACATTTGTTATCTTTTCTAAGATCTCGATCGGATGTTAAGATCGTTGGTCCCAACAACCCTACCGAAAGGTTGCCTATAGTTTCTATTATCCCCTTAAATAAAACGATTGGGGAGGTGTATGCCAAATTAACGGAATACAAATTGATGCTTGGAACCGGTGATTTTTATGCTGTTAGACCCTTGATGGATATGGGCATACCCTTAAATCCAGGAGTTTTGAGAATGTCTTTTGTGCACTATACAAGTATGGAGGAAATTAACCAGTTGATCGCGGGCTTAAAGGTCGCTTTATAAGATAAGTAGTATTAAGTGTAAAACAGACTTGTATAATATGGCAGGGATTAGTTATAAATGCGGAATTAGTGATGAACCTTTATTGGGGATTACCATTGGCGATAAATTTGACGAGATAGTGAGTCAGTTCCCTGATAATGAAGCGCTTATCGTACAGCATCAAAATATTAGATTTACATACCGTCAGCTGCAAAAACAGGTAAATGATTGCGCGAAAGCACTATTGACAATAGGCATTAAAAAAGGAGAAAGAGTAGGCATCTGGTCTTCAAATCGTTATGAGTGGACTGTCTTACAGTTTGCCACAGCCAAAATTGGGGCTATCTTGGTCAATATCAATCCTGCTTATCGTATTCATGAGTTGGAATATGCCTTGAACCAGTCGGGCTGCAAGATACTGGTCATTGCTGACAAATTCAAAACCTCTGACTATCAAAAGATGTTAATGGCTTTGATCCCTGAACTGGCAAACGCTGGCAATTGCCCGCTAAATGCGTCAGGATTTCCTGAATTGACAACCGTTGTTTCGCTGGCCGAAAGCCCACCAGATGGAATGT
>JAHHKH010000280.1 GCA_018679695.1 Maribacter sp. | reverse complement strand
CTTCTGCTTACCAGACCAATTATTCCAATCCCCAACCGCTACGGTGGTTGAAAGTAAGAACGGAAAACTTTTGGGGGCCATGATTGCCGATGATGGCCAGTGGCGTTTCCCCGCTGTTGATAGCGTTCCATTGAAGTTTAAAACCTGTTTATTGCAATTTGAGGATGCCTATTTCCACAGTCATTTGGGTTTTAATCCTGTGTCAATGGCTAAAGCTTTTGTAGCCAACATTAAAGCAGGTAGATCGGTGCGTGGTGGGAGTACGATAACACAACAGGTGATTCGGTTATCCCGAAAAGGCAAAAGTAGGTCGTATTGGGAAAAGGCCATTGAATTGGTTCTGGCAACAAGACTCGAATTGCGTTTTTCAAAGGAAGAAATCCTAAAACTTTATTCAAGTCATGCACCTTTTGGAGGCAATGTAGTAGGTCTTGATGTGGCCGCATGGCGTTATTTTGGATTGCAAGCACATCAACTATCCTGGGCAGAATCTGCTACGTTAGCGGTTCTACCCAATGCACCAAGTTTGATCTATCCAGGGAAGAACAAAGCAAAATTGCTGCAGAAAAGGAACCGATTATTGCACAAATTACTTCAGAACGACATCTTGGATAGTACTACATACGAATTGGCACTTTTGGAAGAGTTACCTAAAAAAGCTTTTAGTCTTCCGCAAATTGTGCCGCATTTGGTACAATATTTAGCCAAGAAAAATAAAGGAAACAAAATTGCCTCTACCATTGATTGGGATTTGCAGTCCAATGTTAATTACATTTTGGAAAAACACTATCAGAACCTTAAGCAAAACCAAGTACACAATGCGGCTGTATTGGTTCTTGATGTAGATACGCGCCATGTTTTGGCTTATATAGGCAATACACGAACCGATAAGTACCACCAGAAAGATGTAGATATGGTACAAGCCAATCGCAGTACCGGAAGCCTCTTAAAACCGTTCCTTTATGCGGCCATGTTAGATGCTGGGGAACTGCTGCCTGATATGTTGGTTCCCGATGTTCCGACCCAAATTGCTGGCTATACTCCGGAAAACTTCAATGAGGACTATAGTGGAGCGGTAGCGGCAAAAAAGGCGCTGGCGCAATCACTCAATATCCCAGCTGTACGTTTATTGCAAGAATATGGGCTCGAAAAATTTAGGGATCAATTGAAAGCCTTTAATCTAAAAGGACTCAATAAATCGGCTGACCATTATGGTCTTACCCTTATTCTGGGAGGAGCTGAAAGTAGTCTTTGGGATTTATGTAAGACCTATGCATCCATGGCTTCAACGATTAATCACTTCAATACCACATCGAGTGAATATTTCGAAAATGAATTCATTGATCCCATTTTGGCCATAGATCAAGAAATTTATTTTGGAAGGAAATCCACCGAAAAAACTATATTCGATGCAGGCAGTATTTACCTAACATTCGATGCCATGAAAGAGGTAAATCGCCCGGAAGAAAACGAATCTTGGGAATTTTTTGACAGTAGTAAAAAGATTGCATGGAAATCGGGGACCAGTTTTGGTAATAAGGATGCCTGGGCCGTAGGTACGACAAAGAAATACGTTGTAGGTATCTGGGTGGGTAATGCCGATGGTGAAGGAAGACCAGACGTTACGGGAGTATCAAGTGCAGCACCTATACTCTTCGATGTTTTTGATGTACTTCCAAAAACAGACTGGTTTTCGAAACCCTTCGACGAATTCATCGATATTGAGGTATGTGCAGACAGCGGTTTTTTGGCGACGAACATTTGTCCCAAAACAACAATGTCAATACCCAATAAGAATAACTATGTCGAATCCTGTAGCTATCATCAAACTATTATTTTGGATCAACAAAAACAATTTAGGGTCAATTCATCCTGTGCAGATCTATCCTTGAGCAAGACGGAAGCCTGGTTTGTGATTCCTCCCTTAATGGAATTTTATTATAAAAAAAACAATCCAACCTATAAAACCTTGCCTCCTCTCAGGGATGATTGTGGGAAGAATTATAGTTCACCAATGGTTTTTATATATCCCAAAAATGGAAATCGAATAAGTTTGGCCAAGAATTTTGAAGGACAAACGAACGAGTTGGTTCTTAAATTGGCGCATACAAAACCTGAAGCTGTTGTTTATTGGTATTTGGATGAAAAGTATATTGGTCAGACATCGAATTTTCATGAATTGGGAATTGTTCCCTCTTTTGGAATGCACAAAATAACTGCTGTTGATGAGCAGGGAAATGAAGCTGTAATTACTTTTCAAATTGAGTAGGGACAAAGTTTTGATAAAGGGGGTATAACTGTTATCTTTAGTACCTTATCGCACTCATTATGTCTAAACAATTTATCATTTCCCTGGATCAAGGAACCACAAGTTCAAGAGCGTTATTGGTTGATCAAGAAGGCGCTATAGTGAACATGGTGCAACAAGAATTCAAACAGATTTTTCCAAAGTCAGGTTGGGTAGAACATGACCCCAAGGAAATATTGGAATCACAGCTGCATGTAATGCATGAATTGGTAAAGAAAGAGAATGTAGATGTGTCTAATATAAAAGCCATTGGAATCACAAATCAGCGTGAAACCACCATGGTTTGGGATAAGAATAACGGGGAACCGGTCTACAATGCCATTGTTTGGCAAGATAAACGTACAGCTGATATATGTGAAGACCTTAAAAAGAAGGGCATGGTCGATTATGTAAGAATGACGACCGGCTTGGTAATAGATTCCTATTTTTCCGGAACTAAGGTAAAATGGATATTGGACCATGTTGAAGGTGCTCGGGAAAAAGCCGAAAAGGGGGATTTATTAATGGGTACGGTCGATACTTGGCTGGTATGGAATATGACCAAGGGTAAAAACCATGTGACCGATTACACCAATGCCTCACGCACTATGATTTACGATATCACGAAACTTGCATGGGACGATCGAATGTTGTCAGAATTAGGGATTCCAAAAAGTATGTTGCCCGAGGCAAAACCCTCTGCCTATCATTTTGGGGATTATGAATGGAATGGCATTAGTATCCCTATCGCCGGAATTGCCGGGGATCAGCAAGCCGCACTTTTTGGCCAAGGTTGCTTTGAAAAGGGGACTGCGAAGAACACCTATGGTACAGGTTGTTTTATGTTGATGAACACTGGTGAAAGTCCACAGTTTTCAAATAATGGACTTTTAACCACCATCGCATATGGGTTAAACGGAAAGGTAAATTATGCTTTTGAAGGGAGTATATTTATTGCCGGAGCTGCTATACAATGGTTGCGAGACGGCCTTGAACTCATTAAAGATGCCAAAGAAACGGAGGCATTGGCAAACTCTGTTGAAGGGGATAGTTCGGTATATGTAGTACCTGCCTTTGCTGGCCTTGGAGCACCATATTGGGATATGTATGCAAGAGGGGCCATTTTTGGGTTGACCCGTGATACAGGAAAGGCACACTTAACGAAGGCAACACTCGAGTCTTTGGCCTATCAAACCAAGGATATTCTAAATGCGATGGAAGAAGACTCAGGAGTAGCACTTCAAAATTTAAAAGTGGATGGTGGCGCCTGTGCGAACAATTATCTCATGCAGTTTCAAGCCAATATTTTGGGCACTGAGGTCCATCGGCCAAAAGTAATAGAATCCACAGCAATGGGAGCTGCATTCTTAGCCGGAATACAAGTTGGAATGTGGACCCAAAAGGACATTGATAAAAGTAGACCTATAGACCGCATTTTTAAGCCCACTTTTGATAGTTCTAAAAGAACCCGCCTATATAGAAAGTGGCAAAAAGCGGTTGAACGTTCCAAAGGCTGGGAAGAAAATTAAACCCTTGACTACATGAATAATAGTATCAGATTTTCAAATCTCGATAGAGCCCAAACCATTCAAGAATTATCGAAAAAATCCTATGACATTGTTATAATTGGAGGTGGTATCACAGGAGGGGGCATAGCCTTGGATGCAGCATCAAGGGGATTGGAAGTCGCCTTGGTTGAAAAGGGCGATTTTGCCTCGGGCACCAGTAGTAAATCCACTAAACTGATCCATGGTGGATTAAGGTACTTGAAACAATTTGATTTTTGGCTGGTTAAGGAAGTGGGTTCGGAACGTGCCATTGTGCATAAATTAGCACCACATTTGGTGTTACCCGAAAAAATGCTACTGCCGCTTATAGAAAATGGTTCCTACGGCAAGTGGTTGACATCCATAGGACTCAAGGTCTATGATATTTTGGCCCAGGTTAGTGGGGATGATAAGCGCAAAATGTTGGAAAAGAAAGAAGCCCTGAAAATAGAACCCCTTTTACCAAAAAAAATATTGAAAGGTGCTGGTTATTATGCGGAATATAGAACCGATGATGCCCGGTTGACTATAGAAACCATTAAAACCAGTTTACAGCATGGGGCG
>JAHHKH010000127.1 GCA_018679695.1 Maribacter sp. | reverse complement strand
ATATTTGTTTGTTATGTTAAAACGAAAGCACAAAAATAGGATAAAATCCATTCATGTCTAAAGTAAAATATTATTACGATCCGGACACACTTTCGTACCGGAAAATAGAACCGAAAAAATCCAAGCGATACCGAAATATCGCATTCTTCTTTTTGGGTTCTTTTCTTTTTGGACTACTTTCTTTGATCCTATTATTAAACACGAATTTAATCAATACCCCTAGGGAATTATCGCTTCAGCGAGAAGTAAAAAACTATGAATTGCAGTTTGAGCTTCTCAATAAGAAAATGGAGCAGATCGAGCATGTTTTGGCCAATGTAGAAGATAGGGACAACAATATCTACAGACTGTACTTTGAGGCCAACCCCATTCCCGAAGAGCAACGTAGGGCGGGCTTTGGAGGTATAAACCGGTATAAGGCCTTGGAAGGCTTCAATAATTCTGAAATGGTCATTGCGACCACCAAACGCCTTGACATTATTAAAAAACAAATGACAATCCAATCCAAATCCCTGGATGAGATTACCAAATTGGCCGAAGAGAAAGAAAAACTATTAGCGGCCATACCGGCCATACAACCGATCAATAATGAGGATTTAACAAGAATGGCATCTGGTTATGGCTGGCGTTCCGATCCTTTCACCAAGGCTAGAAAAAAGCATTGGGGTATGGATTTTACCGCGCCCAAAGGCACACCTGTCTACGCTTCCGGGGATGGTAAGGTTACCAGAGCTGATAATAAAGCATCAGGATATGGCAAACATATACGAATTGACCATGGTTATGGTTATCTAAGTCTTTATGCCCATTTGAGCAATTATAATGTTAAAAGAGGCCAGAAAGTAAAGCGAGGTGATTTAATAGGGTTTGTAGGCAATACCGGCCGTTCCGAAGCACCTCATCTTCATTACGAGGTCTGGAAAGAAAAGGATAAGATCAATCCTATAAATTTCTATTATGGCAGTTTAACTCCTGAGGAATTTGAGAATATGTTGAAATTCGCTAACCAAGAAAACCAATCCCTGGATTAATGCATGTAGAACTACCTGAAAAACGTTATTATGGCATTGGAGAAGTTGCCAGGGCCTTTGGGGTAAACACCTCATTAATACGTTTTTGGGAGAAAGAATTCGATGCATTGAAACCCAAAAAAAATGCCAAGGGCAATCGCAAATTTACTCCACAAGACATTAAAAACCTTCAGTTGATATACCATTTGGTAAAAGAGCGTGGATTTACACTTGAGGGTGCAAAAATCCACTTAAAGGAAGAAAAACATAAGACCATATCGAATTTTGAGATCATTCAAAAATTGGAACGGGTCAAAAGTGAGCTTGTAAAGATTAAAAATCAACTATAAATAACTTCAAAAACACACTATCATGAAAAAATGGTTAATTCCCTTGATCATTCTGGGCGTAATCGCATTTGGACTTTATCAATGGGGCGTAGGCTTTAATAACACTGCGATCAAATTGAAAGAAACATCGACCAAAACCTGGGCCAATGTAGAAAGTGCCTATCAGCGTAGAAATGACCTCATCGATAATTTGGTGAAAACCGTTCAAGGTGCTGCGGATTTTGAAAGGGGAACCTTGACCGATGTTATCGAAGCCAGGGCAAAGGCGACTTCGGTCTCAATTGATCCTACGAATATTACACCTGAACAACTGGCACAATTCAATGAGGTTCAAGGCGGATTGAGCGGAGCGTTGAAGAGCCTTTTAGTTACCGTAGAACGGTATCCCGACCTTAAGGCAAATCAGAACTTCTTGGAATTACAATCCCAATTGGAGGGAACGGAGAATAGGATCAATGTGGCTCGTGATCGTTTTAACGCGACCATTGAACCCTACAACAACCATATAAAAACCTTCCCTAACTCAATATTGGCAGGAATCTTGAATTTTGATGAACTGGCTTACTTTAAATCAGAAGCAGGAGCAGAACAGGCACCAGAGGTTGAATTTGATTTTAACTAAGGCGCCATGTCAAGGGTTGAAGATTTTTTAACGGCAAAAGAAGAACAGGAAATAGTGCAGGCTATTCTTGAAGCCGAAATGAATACTTCAGGGGAAATTCGCGTTCATATTGAGGCACATACTCGAAATGATCATTTAAACAGGGCAAAAGAGGTTTTCCATTTATTGAAAATGGACAATACCAAAGAAGAAAACGGGGTACTTATTTATGTCGCCGTAAACGATAAGAAATTTTCAATCTATGGCGACCGGGGTATCGACAAAGTGGTACCGGAAAATTTCTGGGACACAACCAGGGATACCATTGAATCCCATTTCAAAAATGGTAGGTTCAAACAAGGTCTGATTGCTGGCATATTGAAAGCCGGCAAAGAGTTGGAAGCACATTTTCCCTGGAACCATGGTGATGCAAACGAACTGAGCAATGAGGTATCTAAAAATTAGTATTTCCTTTTTGGCACTATGCTGGTGTACCCTTTCGTTCGCCCAGTTTCAAATTCCCGAAAAACCCCAGTTAGAGACCAGTGTCTATGACTATATAAACCTGCTCCCAGAGGGTCAGAAAAAGAGTCTTGAACAAAAGCTCATTCGGTATTCTGACAGTACCTCTACACAAATCGTAATCGCGATAATAAGTTCTACGGAAGGCGAGAATATCAACTATCTCGGTGCACAATGGGGACAAAATTGGGGCATAGGCCAAGAGGGGAAGGATAATGGCATCCTAGTGCTCTTGGCCAAGGATGACCGAAGAATTGCAATCAATACCGGTTATGGTGTTGAAGGCACACTGACCGATGCAATGTCGCGTAGGATTATCGAAAACGTAATCATACCCCAATTTAAGCAAGATGATTATTATGGGGGGTTAAATAATGGAGCCGATGCCATTTTTCAAGTCTTAAAGGGAGAATTCAAGGAAGATCGAAGCTTTGATGACAATCAAGGTTTTCCGTTTGCAAGTTTTTTACCGATTATAATATTCATTATCATCTTACTCATTCTCTCTAGTCGAAATCGAAGAAATAAAGGTGGAAGAGGTGGTGGCAAAAAAAGAGGGCTTGACCTCTGGGACATTATTATCCTAAGTAATATGGGACGAGGTGGATTCGGTGGAGGCGGTTCTAGAG
>JAHHKH010000277.1 GCA_018679695.1 Maribacter sp. | reverse complement strand
GTTTTAAGAGTTTCAACTTTTGAAAATTGCAATACATTCTGCGTTAGTCATTCCTACTACTTGTATTGTTACCAATTCGCTGTTGTATTACGGCCATTCTCCAAACCCTATAATAGGCTTATCAACTCGTCCTTATTCAAAAATAGGAAGTAATGAATTCAACTCACTTACCCAAATTACTGATTTACCTACCATTTTTACGGATTGTAAGGCGTTAATTGATTTATTCACAAATCATTAACTTAATTCAAGCATTACGTAGTGGTCGTTAATTTGATAGTTAGAAATATAAGTTGCTCATCTTACTTTCGAATAGAAGATTATTCCAATTTTCTGAAAATCATAGACATTATCTCTACATCTATCGCCTCCATTTCGATCAATTTTAAGCCTATTGAAAGAATATGTCTTGCATATAAAGGATGACACTTATTCCTTTTCCTTTATGTGTAAATTCACATTAATGTATCCGTTCTAATCCATATAGACTCTTCGGTACGGATTCGGCGAAAATGGTCTTAAGTTAGGTAGATAAGACGATTAATCCCTCTTTGGAAATTTAAGACTATCTGCCGGATACGTTTCCTTTAAGTAATTCATTTGTGCCTTTGCCCAATCGGTGATTTTAGTGCGCTGTTCTTCTGTTAAATCCGCTTCAGAATGAAGTCCGAAATAGGTATAGGAAGGTATGGGCATCTCTTGCTCATCGACCATTTCAATAATCTCATCAAATTTATGGTTTTGTACAAACAGGGGTAGTGAGGTGAAATCGGAAAAATTAAGGTGCTTTTTCCCGTCTTGTACATGATAATCGAGCCACCAGGCTACTGGCTGTACATTCGCATACCAAGGGTATTCCGTTTTGTTCGAATGGCAATCGTTGCAAGACACTTGTAATAAACGATTGACATCGCTCGGTACAGTATACTTGGTGGAAATGTCATTGGTTATATCGTTCGTTTCGTTTTTTTCAGGGCGGATGAACTGAATAATGATCAATAAGATTCCTAATCCGATTAAAATTTTTTTCGACATGATATTTTTTTTGATTTATAAACGTTAATTCCTCTTTAATTCGGGATCATTGGTAGGGTTTGGTGTTTACTTATATTGTTGAGTCCTCTCGTCATTTATAACTCCCTTCCAATTCAAACCAAAGGCGAAATCATAGGCATTTCCTTCGGTATCCTTGTGAGGAGTCATATCGAACGGTACATCTTCTGCTTGAAGTTCTACAAAACCCATATCAGCTGGCATCTGCATCGGTAAAAGTGCTTTAGGCTCCACTTTGCCTGATAAGATTTCAAACAAAGCCTGATCTTGAACTCCAAAATGTGCCAAAATGGCCGAAGCTTGTGGTTCAATTTCAGAGAATACCATGGGGTTTGAGGTGTTGACTATCACAATTACGGGATTTCCGCCCATAGCTGCCTTCGCTTTGGTGACCATTTCTGCATCCGTAATATTTTCAGCGATTACTTTTTTACCTTTATAAGTACGGTTTGTGAAATCTTCCATCGGATCGCCTCCAGCGATACTAACATCCCGGGCTTTTTGAGCCGTATAGGATTTGTATTGCAGACTAATGGGCAGGTACCCATTTCCGCCCTTTTCAATATCAGCTTGGCTATAGCCATTTCCTGCTGAGGGACTTTCGATAAAAACCAAGGCTGCACTGGCTTCTGAGGGTTTATCGGTAACATTGAAATACCGTTTTGCCAATTCAATGTTCACGGGGTAATCGTTACTTTCAGATATCGGCATACCTAAAAAGTTTCGACTGGCGGGCACAAAACGTTTCGGAATGTAAACGGTTGGCTTCTCCTTCAAAGGCAATGCATCTGATGCATTTTTGACCATAACTACAGATTTCAATTGTGCTTCGAAACCGGCCTGCATGAATTCAGGTTTACCGACCGTGTTTATTGTTGCTTCAACATCTAAATACGGATTTTCAAAAAGACCAACATTGAAAATGTTCCTTAATAAGCGAACCGCAGAAATTTCCATTCTTTCGCGCATGGCTTTCTCCCCTAGTTCGGCAACACCCATCTCATAGGCTTCGATTACAGGGCCTATGTCATTATTACCACCAAACTGATCCATTCCAACTTTTAGAATTTTATAGTGACGTTCAGCTACCGACAGGACTTCAACGCCCCATGGCTTTCCGTCAACAAAATTGTCCATTACATTATGATCACGGGTAATTCCCCAGTCAGTACATAAAACACCATCGTACGCATATTTTCCTCGAAGTAGATCGGCAATAATATATTCGTTGTAGGCGTTACCAACGTTCTCATTGTTTTTGGTGTCTTGGTTCCATGAAATGGTATAATAGGGCATAACTGCCGAGGCCATTTTTGTGCCCCTTTTGAGCTTAAATGCCCCTTCAGTAAAAGGAATCAAGTGCTCCTCAAAATTATTGCCCGGGTAGACCGCAAATTTGCCCATACCAAAATGGGCGTCCCTACCGGCTTCGCCCGATCCTCCACCGGGCCAATGCTTGACCATGGCATTTACGCTATTGAACCCCCAGCCTTCGCCTGATGTTTGAAAGCCGTCTATATAGGCCCTAGCCATTGCTGTTGACAATTTTGGACTTTCACCGAATGTTCCGCTGAATCGCATCCATCGGGGATCGGTTGCAATATCGACTTGAGGCGATAAGGCCGTGGTTATACCCAATGCCCGATATTCCTTTGATGCAATTTCACCGAAGTTCTGTACCAGTTCAGGGTTGAAGGTTGCCGCCAAGCCTAAAGTACTGGGCCACATCGATATTTCACCACCCGCTGCAGCATCGAATTCAGCCTTCGCAACCGTACCATGGCGTGGATCCGAACTATTGTTCGCTGGGATACCAAGACCGATACCTTCGCAATAGGCCTGTATTTTGTTATTCCATTTGGCAGCGATTTCCGGTGATTTTACGGTGGTCAATAACACATGTCTTAGGTTATCGGACTCCAAAAACTTCTTCTGTTGGTCGGTAAGGTTCGAAGGATCGGTTACGCCTTCTTCAAACGGCTTTTCGTCATAGGTTCCAGCAAAGTATCCTTCAGATCTGGCAGGAATGGATTGGTGAGAGCTATATAACATCAATCCCGCAATCTGCTCGAAGCTCATTTTCGAGGCGAGGTCTTTGGCACGTTCATCCGAGGACAATCGCCAATCTTCATAGGAATCTAAGGTTCCACTTTTGTTCATGTCTTTAAAGGCACGGCTATCCACGGTCAAAATCTTTACGTTCGAACTTGGGTGATACGCTAAAACGGCGCCATCGACATTAGTGACCAGATTATAGTCCACTTTGGTTTCTTCCGTGAATTGTGGTTCAGTTTTGCATCCCATTATACTTAGGGCTATTGAAATTATTAGCAAAGGGTACGGTTTTTTGTAAGTGTTCATATTCTGATTTTTTAAAAATATTATCGGTTAAAAGCTAATTCAAAATGTTCTATATCTTCCGAAGGATAATATTATCTTTTACGCTACTACTTAAGCTTTGTAAAAATGATTGGCATTATTTCCTTATCAATCGCCTCCATGTCGATCAATCTTAAGTCTTTGACCATTTCCAAGGTTGTTTCTTTATAATGCTTGAAATGTGGGGTTTTTAGATGTGATGCATAGGCTTCTTTATTCGCATAGATTTCCAAGAGCCTGATCTGGGTCGGATTTTCCTTTTGGAACATCGGATAAATACAAATGACCCCCGGTTCCAAACGGACCGATGCTTCGGCTTCCTCTTTTAATATGGCAATGTATTCTTTGAGGTAGTTCGGCTCTATCTCGATTGCTGCAATCCGCACTAACATTTCACCTTTCCCAGAATCGTATTTATCTCTTTTAGACTCTTGATCACAGGAAATTATCGATAAAGCCAACAAAAGAAAAAAAACCCTAAATTTTTCAAGTCTCATTTTATTCTTGTTCTAGTCCAGTTCATTTTCATTTAACCAATCTGACATCAGGTCGGCAA
>JAHHKH010000251.1 GCA_018679695.1 Maribacter sp. | reverse complement strand
GTTTTAATCCTGCCTGTTTCAATGCTTTTGGAACCGCTTTTACAGGGCCAATACCCATGATTCTTGGTTCAACACCTGCAGCTGCATAGTTAACCAATCGGGCAATGGGTTCAAGTTTCAACTCTTTTACCATTTCCTCGCTCATTACCATTACAAAGGCAGCACCATCGCTCATTTGGGATGAATTACCTGCAGTTACACTACCCCCTGCGGCAAATACAGGACGTAATTTGGCCAATGCTTCTAAACTTGTTCCTTTTCTAGGACCTTCATCTTTGTTGACCGTGTACTTTTTTGTCGCTTTTTTGCCGTTTTCGTCTAGATAGGTTTGTTCCACTTCAATAGGGACAATTTGATCTTGAAAACGGTCTTCTGCCTGTGCCTTTAAGGCTTTCATGTGCGAGTTATAGGCAAACTCATCCTGATCCTCACGGGATACCTTGAACTCATTGGCCACTGCTTCGGCGGTATTGCCCATTCCCCAGTAATAATCCTCATGTCCTGAATTGACCAAATCATAATTGAGTTCGGTTTTGTAACCTGTCATGGGTACGGAACTCATGCTTTCAGCACCTCCTGCAATTATGCAGTCTGCCATACCTGATTGAATTTTTGCGGTGGCAATCCCAATGGTTTCAATTCCCGAGGAGCAAAAACGATTTACGGTAACTCCAGGCACATCTACAATGTCCAGACCCATTAATGAAATCAGGCGCGCCATATTCAATCCTTGTGAGCCCTCCGGCATGGCATTACCTACGATGACATCGTCAATGCGTTTTTTATCAAAATCGGGTAACTCATCCATCATGTATTCGATGGTCTCCGCCGCCAATTCATCTGTGCGTTTAAAACGGAACACGCCTTTCGGCGCTTTACCAACCGCTGTTCGATATGCTTTTACTATATATGCTGTTTTCATTATTTATACTTTTAGCTATTCGCTCTTTGTTCTTAGCATTTCTGATATTAATTATAGGTGCCAATAGCCAGTTGCTAAAGGCGAAATTATTCGCGGTTAATTACGTAAGGGCTTACCGGTCTTTAACATATGTTGAATTCGTTCCAAGGTCTTACGTTCGGTACAGAGACTTAAAAATGCTTCACGTTCAATATCCAGTAAATATTGTTCATTTACCATTGTCGGTTCGGACAAGTCGCCCCCTGCCATTACATAGGCCAACTTATTTGCTATTTTCTGGTCGTGTTCGCTGATATAATGACTGGCTTCCATGGCATCTGTACCTACTAAAAACATTCCTAAAGCCTGCTTACCAAGTACCTTTATGTCTTTTCTTCGAACGGGTTGAGTATAACCTGTCTCCGCCATTAATTTGGCATAGGCTTTAGCAGTGGCAATCTGGCGGTCTTTGTTTACAACTACGATATCCTTTCCTTTTTGAAGGATTCCTAAATCATAGGCTTCATAAGCCGATGTTGAAACTTTAGCCATCCCGATGGTTAAAAAATATTCTTGTAGCACATTCAGTTCCACATCGTTTTTCTTAAAAGTATCTGCTGCGCGCAAGGCGAATTCCTTAGACCCTCCTCCACCAGGAATGACCCCAACACCAAATTCAACCAATCCGATATAGGTTTCCGCTGCTGCAACGACTTTATCTGCATGTAATGACAACTCACAACCACCACCCAAGCACATGCCGTGGGGTGCAGATACCGTAGGTATAGCCGAATAACGCATACGCATCATGGTATCCTGGAACATTTTAATGGCCATATTGAGTTCGTCATATTCCTGCTCAACTGCCATCATGAATATCATTCCTATATTGGCACCTACCGAGAAGTTGGCAGCTTGGTTGCCCACAACCAATCCTTGAAAATCTTTTTCAGCGAGGTCTATGCCTTTATTCAAACCGGCCAACACATCGCCACCAATCGTATTCATTTTGGACTGGAACTCTACATTTAAAATGCCGTCACCAATATCTTCTATGACCACGCCACTATTTTTAAACACTTCGTTTGTTTTACGAATGTTGTCCAAAATAATGAATGCATCCTGCCCTGGAATTCTTTCCATGGATTTCTTTGGAATATCATAAAAATAGCTCGCTCCTTCCTTGACCGTGTAAAATGAATTTATGCCCGAAGCAGCCATTTCCGCTATCCAAGGAGCGGGTTCCTGACCTTCATCTTTCATAATGGCCAAACCTTTTTCAAGACCTATGGCATCCCATATCTGAAAAGGGCCATGCTCCCAACCAAAACCAGCTTTCATGGCGTCATCAATCTTATACAATTCATCGGTTATTTCTGGAATCCTGTGTGAAACATAGGCAAATAGGGCCGCAAAACTCTTTCTGTAAAATTCACCTGCCTTGTCTTTCCCTGCTACAAGTACTTTAAATCTGTCGATTACATTGTCAATGGTTTTTGTCAACTCCAGAGTAGCGAATTTGGCACTTTTTTTAGATCGATAATCCATCTTATCCAAATCCAGTGTCAAAATCTCACTTTTACCGTCCTTAGTTTTTACTTTTTTGTAAAAACCTTGACCGGTTTTACTGCCCAGCCATTTATTCTCTATCAAGGTATTGATGAAATCGGGAAGCTTGAATAGCTCGTGTTTTTCATCATTGGGACAATTCTCATAAATACCATTGGCGACATGGACCAAAGTATCAAGTCCCACAACATCAACGGTTCGGAAGGTTGCTGACTTGGGTCTACCTATTACAGGACCGCTTAATTTGTCTACTTCCTCAACGGTCATACCCAATTCCTTGACCATATGGAAAAGACTCTGGATACTGAAAATGCCAATGCGATTTCCAATAAAAGCAGGTGTATCTTTGGCCAGTACGGAGGTTTTACCCAAGAATTTTTCCCCATATCCGTTGAGGAAATCCAATACCTCGGGAGAAGTCTTAGGACCTGGGATTATCTCAAATAATTTTAGATACCGTGCTGGATTGAAAAAGTGGGTTCCACAAAAATGCTTCTGAAAATCATCACTTCTGCCCTCTGACATGAAATTGATTGGAATACCTGAAGTATTAGAAGTAATCAATGTTCCAGGGGTTCTGTATTTTTCAAGGTTTTCAAAAACTTTTTTCTTTATATCCAACCTTTCAACAACAACCTCGATAATCCAATCAACCTTGGCAACCTTGGAGATATCATCTTCCAAGTTTCCAGTTGTAATACGTTGTGCGAATTTTTGATGGTAAATAGGGGAGGGTTTTGACTTTAATGCTGCTGCCAATGAGTTATTGACCAATCGATTACGAACAACTCGGTCCTCTATTGTTAGTCCTTTTGCCTTTTCCTTATCATCAAGTTCCCTGGGAACGATATCGAGCAACAAGACTTCGACCCCAATGTTGGCAAAGTGGCATGCAATACCACTTCCCATTATGCCTGAGCCGATAACTGCTACTTTTTTAATATGCTTGTTCATTTAGTTAAGCTGAATTAGTATTAATTAGGTGCTGAATCTTTACTATATATGTTCTTTTCTACTACGAGTTTGTTTATGGTCTCCATAACCTCAAAAAAACAATCCAATTTTTCCTTGGAAACATTTGCCTTTACCGCGTCGTTAAAACGTAACACCACATCTTTTGAATCTTCTCTTTTTTCCAGTCCAAAATCGGTAAGATGAATCAATACTCCCCGACCGTCATTGGGATTGGGTTTACGTTCTATCAATCCCTTCTCCTCCATACTTTTTAATATTCTTGACAAGCTCGTTGCTTCCATGCCCATCTTAGGTCCCAAAGCTGTTGAAGGAGTTCCGGTTTTGGGATCAATACTCAATAGCGTAAAGCCTACGGCCATTGTTGAACCAAAACCCTTTGCCTCTTCATTGTACATTCTTGCTACTGACTGCCAAGTTGCTCTTAGCACATAGTCGATAGTTATTTCTTTCATATGGGACGAATTGGCCATAAATATATAAAAATTTATTATGCATGCATAATAAATTATGAGAAAAAATAAAAGGAAAGATGTTTTGTTGGTAAGACAGAATGATTCTAGGAATAGAAGTAATAATATAAAATTAGCAACGGCTTAAAATCCGAAAGAAAGTTATGATACCCTATGATTAAGAGGAATGGATATTAATGCTGGTAAATGGCATTGTACAGGTCAATATA
>JAHHKH010000240.1 GCA_018679695.1 Maribacter sp. | reverse complement strand
GGTAGTGTTCGAAAGGACGTGCTGGTTCGACTCCAGTCGTGGGCACAGAAAATCCGTACTGATGAAATAAGCAGTGCGGATTTTTCTTTTTAAATTATACACATTAATCACATTTTAACTTTCCTTTTTAACATTCGCCAAGAATATTGTTTATATTTGTTTAATCTTTTAGTGTAAAATATGAACAATATAAAGAAAGTTTTCAGTATCCGTGATTTGGAGAATTTATCTGGAATTAAGGCGCACACAATACGCATATGGGAAAAAAGATATAATCTACTATCTCCGGAAAGGACCACTACCAATATCAGAACCTATAGTCTTAGTAGTCTTCAAAAATTATTGAATATTACTTTGTTAAACAAAAACGGCTATAAAATTTCTAAAATAGCCAAAATCCCAGAAGAAGATATACCTTTAAAAGTAAGGGAAATAGTGGCGAATAAGAGCATGAAGAACCATGTGTTAAATGCCTTTAAGTTATCGATGCTAAATTTTGACCAAACATTGTTCAGCAATACGTATAATGCATTATTGGCTGATAATTCATTTCGGGAAATATTCAATGACTATTTTATACCATTGTTAAATGAGCTTGGTTTATTGTGGCAAACCGATACAATCAGTCCTGCCCACGAGCATTTTATTACTGCCTTGATCAAACAAAAAATATTGATCAACATTGAAAAACTTCAAACCAATGAACCCACAAGAAAAGACAAGACATTCGTTCTATTTCTCCCCGAAGGTGAGATACATGATATAGGTTTATTGTATGTAAACTATGAGATTAATTTAAGAGGCTACAAATCGGTTTATTTGGGTCAATCAATTCCACAGGATAATTTGGCAGAATTATTAAGATATGCCGATAATATTTGTTTTCTTTCGTATTTTACGGTTGCCCCTACCCAGGAAAAAGTGGAGAAATATTTAAATGAATTCAGTGAATTGATCAAAGGCTACAAAAATCCGTGTCTCTGGATTCTGGGAAGACAAACTATGCACGTAGAGCATGTAGATTTACCGAAGAATATTAAAAGATTCACCTCGATCGAGGAATTAACAAAGGCCTTATAAGTAAAATCGCCAATCATAAAATGAACAAAACAATTGTCATAATAGGCTCAGGGTTTTCCTCATTATCCGCTTCTTGCTATTTGGCCAAATGGGGTTATGATGTCTCGGTATATGAGAAAAATAGTACCTTGGGTGGTAGGGCTGGTCAACTTAAAAAAAAGGGCTTCACCTTTGACTTAGGACCTAGTTGGTATTGGATGCCGGATATTTTTGACAAGTTTTTTGCCGATTTTGGCAAAAAAACCAGTGACTATTACGATTTAGAAAAATTAAGCCCGGCGTACAAAATATTCTTTTCCGATGATACCATTACCATTGGGGATT
Source organism: Maribacter sp. (assembly GCA_018679695.1). Lineage (GTDB taxonomy): Bacteria > Bacteroidota > Bacteroidia > Flavobacteriales > Flavobacteriaceae > Maribacter_A. The sequence goes on along the minus strand of JAHHKH010000240.1, from coordinate 5,142 downwards.
GCATGGAAAAAATTTGTAAGGAATTTGAAAGGATTGAGCAAGGTAGCTCTACCCATCTAAAGGGATTTATCAACAAGGCTCAAAAAAACTATGATATAGCCATTAATAAAGTGGTTCTAAAACCGGGCTTATCACCCTTTGAATTGGTGACTAAAGACACTATCACTAAAGTTGACCAATTTTTTAAAACGATAAGCAGTGAAGTACGGAAAAAGTTTAAAAACCCCAAACTTATTGCGACATTGGAATTTCCAGTACTCTTTCTTGGTGCAAAACCTAGTAAGACCCCGTCTTTCTACAGTTTCATGAATTTTGCCGATTTTGGCCTAGGTACTTGGCATCCAAAAGGTGGGATGTATGAAATAATAAAGGCCATGCACGACCTAGCCAAAGAACTAGGGGTTAAGTTCCATACCAATATGCCGGCAGAAAAGATTCGTGTTACGGATGGCAAAGCTGTTGGTATCATCACAGAGAATAATATAGCTATTGATGCAGATATCGTTCTTAGTGGTGCCGATTATCACCACACCGAAACCCTGTTGGATAATAAATTTAGACAGTACAGTGAAAAGTATTGGGCGCAAAAAACATTTGCCCCATCCTCTTTACTGTTCTATGTAGGATTTGATAGAAAATTGAAAAACGTTGAACACCACAATCTGTTTTTTGATACAGATTTTGAGCAACATACTTATGATATATATGATAATCCCAAATGGCCAAAAGAACCTTTGTTCTATGCCAATTTCCCTTCAATAACCGATGAATCGATGGCTCCAAGTGGTTGTGAAACCGGATTTTTCCTTGTTCCCATTGCGCCCGGTCTTGAAGATACTCCTGAACTAAGGGAACAATACTTCGACCTTATCATGCAAAGGTTCGAAACAAGATCAGGTGATAAAGTCAAGGAAAATATCCTTTTCCATGATTCGTTTTGTGTCAACGATTTCATAGACAAATACAACTCCTATAAAGGTAATGCCTATGGCATGGCAAATACTTTATCACAGACTGCTTTTTTAAGGCCTAACTTAAAAAGTAAAAAAGTGAAGGACCTTTATTTTACAGGGCAATTGACTGTTCCTGGTCCCGGGGTACCGCCCTCCTTGATTTCGGGGAAACTGGTTTCAGAATTGATCGTAAAGAAAAATTGAAAATACAGATGAAGGCATTATTCGACAAAATATCCTATAACAGTAGTAAGCTCGTAACGGAGACCTACAGCACTTCATTTGCATTGGCAACTAAAATGTTGGCTCCAAGTATAAGAGCGGATATTTATAATATTTATGGTTTTGTTCGCTTTGCTGATGAAATAGTGGACACCTTTTACGACTTTCCACAAGAAGAGCTTTTCAATAACTTTGAAAATGATCTGGAAATTGCGCTTAAACATAAAATAAGTCTCAATCCGATTTTAAATTCTTTTCAACATACCTACCATAAATATGGCATTCCACACCATTTGGTGGAATCTTTTATGAAAAGTATGCGTATGGACCTAACAAAAAATACGTATAAGACCGATGAAGAATATAAAGCATATATCTATGGATCTGCCGATGTGGTAGGTTTAATGTGTTTAATGGTTTTCGTAAAAGGAGATGAAAGTGAATACGAAAAACTAAAGGATTCCGCCATGGCTCTAGGTTCTGCCTTTCAAAAAGTTAATTTTTTGAGGGATCTAAAAACCGATTTTGAGGAATTACACCGAACGTACTTTCCAAATACCAATTTAAATGAGCTTGATGAAGCTACCAAAACAAAAATAATCAACGAAATCAAAGCAGACTTCGAAGAAAGCCTTAGTGGAATTCTACAGCTACCGGCAGAAGCTAAGCTAGGAGTTTATACCGCCTATAAATATTACTATAAATTATTGATGAAATTGGAAAAAACTCCTTCCGCTGAGATAAAAAATACCAGAATTAGGGTGCCCAATTATCAAAAATTCGGGCTTTTGGCTAAGACCTATGTGAATTTTAAATTAAATTTGGTGTGATTATGAATATAGCGATCGGCATTCTTATTTTTCTATTGGTCTTTTCCTTTATGGAATTTATGGCTTGGTTTACCCATAAATATATAATGCATGGCTTTTTATGGTCCTTGCATAAAGATCATCATCACAAAGATCACGATTCTTGGTTTGAACGCAACGATGCATTTTTTATCTTTTATGCTGTTGTAAGCATCACCTTTTTCTATTTGGGTGCCAACACGGATTTCTGGTACGGGTATCCTATTGGAATAGGGATAATGGCCTACGGGGCTACCTATTTTTTAGTACATGACATTTTTATTCACCAACGCTTCAAAATATTCCGAAATGCCAATAATTGGTATGCGAGAGGAGTTCGCAGGGCGCACAAGATACATCACAAACATTTAGGCAAGAAAGATGGCGAATGTTTTGGTATGCTCGTAGTGCCTTTTAAATACTTCAAAAAATAGCATATTTATAATGTACAACGCCATTGTAATTGGTGCAGGCATAGGAGGAATAGCTACTGCCCTTCGATTAAACAAGGCGGGTTATCACGTTACTGTTATTGAGGCCAATTCCTACCCTGGCGGAAAACTCCATGCCATGAATTTAGCTGGATATCGATTTGACCTGGGTCCATCGCTTTTTACAATGCCTCATTTAGTTACTGAACTTTTTGAGCTCTTCGGATTAGAAAGTAGTAAATACTTTGATTATCTCGAGAAGGACACCATCTGCAACTATTTCTGGGAAGATGGTATACAATTCTCGGCAAAATCGGACATCAATACTTTTATTGAACAGGCGGCGAGTACATTTAAGGAACCTGCCGGGAATATTCGTAGCTATCTCGACCAGAATAAGATAAAATATGATTTGACAGCAAGTTTGTTTCTTGAAAAATCACTTCATAAACTTAGTACTTTCCTATCCAAGGAAACCGTCAAATCTATTGTACAATTTGGCAAATTAGATATAAATAGCTCTTTGCATAAGATTAACCAAAAGAGTTTTAAAAGTGAAAAATTGGTGCAATTATTCAACCGCTATGCAACTTATAATGGTTCTTCGCCCTATAAATCCCCAGGGATCATGTCGATGATCCCGCACTTGGAAATGCACTATGGTACTTTTTTTCCAAAAGGGGGTATGCATCGTATCAGTAGCAGTTTATATGAGTTGGCAATTGCGGAAGGTGTTGATTTTAAGTTCAATGAAAAAGTAGAACAAATAAGAATAAAAAGTAGAAAAGCAATTGGTGTTACCACTGTTGAACAAGATTATGACTCTGATATTGTAGTTTCCAATATGGATATTTTTCCAACCTATAAACATTTATTGAAAGACCAAAAGCATCCCAGAAGAGTATTGACGCAAGAACGATCAAGTTCTGCTTTGATTTTTTATTGGGGCATAGCCAAGGAATTTCCAGAACTGGATTTACATAATATCCTTTTTAGCGACTCCTATGAAAAAGAATTCAATTCTATTTTTGAGGCGAAGGACCTTCATGATGATCCAACTATTTACATTAATATTAGTTGTAAAGATGAACCTTTTGATGCCCCTGAAAAGCATGAAAACTGGTTTGTAATGATTAATGCACCCGGAAACTATGGACAAGATTGGACAGCTTTGAAAAATAGGGCTCGACGAGCAATTGTGTCAAAAATAAACCGAATTCTGAATACTGATATTGAAAACCTGATCACTACCGAACACATCTTGGACCCTGTAGGAATTGAAAATAGTACAAGTTCCTATAGAGGTGCCTTATATGGGGCTGCCAGTAACAGTAAATTTGCTGCATTCATAAGACATCCAAATTTCACAAACGCCATTAAAAATTTATATTTCGCAGGAGGTTCGGTACACCCCGGAGGTGGTATACCACTCTGTTTATTATCTGCCAAAATTGTGAGTGATTTAGTCCCTAAACCCCAAGGACATGTTTGACCGTTTACTAAAATCCAAAGTATCAATCGCCATTGGAATTGTTTGGTTATTTCACATCTCAGCACTAATTGGAGTGTATTTAGGGTACTTTGATTGGTTTATCGAAAAAACACCTTTAAACCTATGCGTATGCCTGCTACTTTTCTTTTACGTTTATCCTCTAAATGAAACAAAACAGGTCATTGTTTTTGCCATATTTTTTATCGGTGGCATGTTTGCGGAATGGCTTGGGGTAAATTACAAACTCTTATTTGGCACTTACGCCTATGGAAATAATTTTGGGCCTAAACTGGATGGAGTCCCCCTTTTAATTGGTTGTTACTGGGCTTTATTGACTTTTGTTACAGCAAGCATCTTGGATTATACCCAATTTCGTATTTGGATCAAAGCGCTTTTGGGAGCTTCGCTAATGGTCATTATGGATTTTTTCATGGAACACAGTGCGCCTGCCTTCGATTTTTGGGCATTCGAAGGAAACATCGTACCCCTGCAAAATTATATTACTTGGTTTCTTCTCGCATTGCTCTTTCATGGGATACTGCGTGTTTTAAAAATCGAAGGGAATCGACCATTTTCCTTGAATTTATACTTAGCACAGTTCCTGTTTTTTCTATGTTTTTATTTCTAGTTATTCAACTCAGGAAGCGGGTTCTTACCATTCCAGCTTCCTACAGATCTATACGGCTGAAATCTTGAAAATAGTTCTTCTCTGTACCAATCTAGCTGACGGGTTTTTTGAATGGCTTTTTGATGTTCTTTACTATTGTAGGCAAAATCCATTAACGTGGTTTTATCCCTCCAAATACTAAATGTAGCCATTTGTAGAAAAGGAATTTCCCCAATTCCTTTGGTGTAAATCAATCCTCTGTTTCCAACAAGAGGCCGTTGCGATATGGGTACATATCTCCAAAATTCAAAAAACATCCTTGGTTTTATAGTAGCGCGGGTAATCACCGAAATCAGAGGGTTTTCATCATCAATAGCATTACTTTCCCTAAAAGGATTTCTTCCTGACCACTCCCCTTTAGCTGTAACACATTTCATATAAATCGTCCACTGTTCAGAGCTTTTTTTTTGGTACTTCTTAATTAATTTTGAAGAGTTAAAAAATGCCTGGGCCTCTGTTTCAGTATCCCAAATCTGCAATAATCCATAAACAGACCAATCTGGTAAGGGGTTAAAACCTTCCTTTCCAC
>JAHHKH010000237.1 GCA_018679695.1 Maribacter sp. | reverse complement strand
GAGCAGATAAATTTGGTATGCCTTGGTCTCCTGAACATCTTAATTTGGGAATGTTTGAAGTAGCCTATTGGTTTCCCCTTGATGTTGCTGAATATGGAGGGATATTTGCAATTTATCCTGCTTTTTTTGCTTGGATGGGAGCCTTTAGCGAGGCCGTAGGTGGGATATTTTTAGCCTTAGGATTAAAAACACGAATAGCTGCATTCTTAATTGTATGTACCATGTTGGTTGCAATATTTGGTCAAAAATGGGGGCAAGGAGTTTGGGGAATGTTGCCCGCGATGGGATTCCTATGGGTTGGATTATATTGTTTGGTACTTGGTTCAGGTAGAATGGGTATAGATTATTTGATTAACTCAAAGTTGAAATAGTATGGGATTGGATAAAAACAGGTACTGCATAATTGGTAGCCTAATATTAGGGTTATTTATAGCATCTTGTGTGCAGGAGACAAAAAAACAGCATGTTGAATTCTTTGTAGATGCAAAAGGCGTTGAAAATGTGAATTCGATAAGTGTGAGAGGGTCATTGCCCCCTTTAAGTTGGAATCAGAATTATGAACTCAAAGATGAGGATAACGATTCGATTTATACAGGAAGTATTGTTTTTGATATCCCCTATGATGTTGTCGAGATTAAATTTGTAAAAAATGAAGACCAGTTCGAATTAAATGACCTACCCAATAGAAATTTGCATTTTGATGATAATCAAGACACAAAATACAAGGTAAAATTTGATGTAATGAAATAAATGCCCTACCAACCACAATGTGTAGGCCATACCTTGCGGTATAACGCATATACACAAAACCTTAGGTGTAATTTACGCAACGTTATGAATTTGAATGCATCATATTTTTGTAAGAACCATCTTTATGAAACATTACTTGAAGATTTTATTTTTTTTCACTCTGCCCATAATGATTTCATGTTGCGTTAACGATGATGTTGATTGTACCAATGCATTACCCGCACCAGACTGGTTCGAACTCGGATTCTTTGACTCGCAAGGCCAACCATTGATCGGTAGTGTTTATCAACAGAATGAATTTCGGGTATTTAATTCGAATACCGAAACCTTAATATCTTCTATGCCTTTCGGGGATTCAACAAGACTTCAGGTTCGTTTCCCCGACTTTACAACAAATACACAGTATTATATTGAACTCACTTCCGTTGATATTGATACATTAAACTTCATATTTGAAACTACACGCGGACCATGTTTCTTGCGCTATGAATTGATGCAGGTCATTTACAATGGGGCAACAATCGAAGTTCAAAACAGAGACAGGGTAGATCTTATGAAGTAAACAATTCCTAACAACGTTGCCCACAGGCAAAAACGACAATGCGAACAGCTCTAATAATATTGATTGGAATTCACGGAATCATACATCTATTGGGATTTCTGAAGGCATTTGACCTGTACGAATTTAATTCGATTTCACGGCCGATTTCCACAACATCGGGAATAATCTGGTTATTGGCATTCATACTTTTTGTAACAACTGCTATTTCAATCCTTTTAAAATCGGATTACTCTTGGGTAAGCGGATTGCTAGCTGTGATTATTTCCCAGGCTTTGATTTTCAACAATTGGTCTGATGCAAGATTTGGCACACTTTTGAATATCATTATTCTTTTTGTCGCGATTGTCTCTTATTCAACATATAGTTTCAAAAATAAAGTAAGTAGGGAAAGAACTGTAATGTTCGAAAACTCAACTGCCATAAGTCAAAAGACGGTTACCGAAAAAAATATTTCAGACTTGCCACCAATTGTTCAAAAATGGCTAAGGAATAGTGGAATAATCGACAAAATACCTATTTCCAATGTTCATTTGGTTCAGGATTTACAGCTAAAAATGACTCCAGACCAAAAGGATTGGAGCCCTGGAATAGCAGAACAGTATTTCACTATCAAACCACCTGCATTCAACTGGAATATCAAAACCCAAATGAATTCGATTTTAGATGTAGTTGGACGCGATAAATTTGAAAATGGCAATGGCGAAATGACAATTAGATTGTTTTCCCTTGTTTCAGTGGCAGATGCTAAACAAAATGAAAAGGTTAACCAAGCTACGTTACAAAGATACTTAGCAGAAATTGTTTGGTTTCCATCTGCTTCACTAAGCCCATATATTATTTGGGAGCCAATAGATAAAAATTCCGCTAAAGCTACTATGAGCATAGGCGGTACAATAGGTTCAGGTATTTTTTATTTCGAAGATAACGGGAATTTCCTAAAATTTACGGCCATGCGATTTAAGGACGTAAAAGACAAGGATCCGAAATTATGGACTGTTTCAGCTATAAAAACAGAAGAGCGAAATGGGATTAAAATTCCAGTGGAATTAATAGCGGACTGGGACTTGGACAACGGAAAATGGAATTGGTTAAAACTCAAAATTAAGGCTATAGACTATAACGTGGAAAAAATGCCAGTGACGAACAACGTACTTAGGCAATAGCGGTCTATGTGCTAAAACGAGCGAAAAACATAAAACCAATTTCGGTCGATTACGGCAAAGTAAGTAAAATTGGCTATTGTCCATACACAAAGCCTTTACACCCATGCAGGATCAACTATTATCCAATATAAAAACCTCTTCAATTCCCATGTTGAATACCTTTGAAATATCATATGCCAATTTAAGGGACGGATTATATTTTCCATTTTCAAGAAAAACAATCGTTTCTCTGCGTACAGAGACCTTTTTGGCCAATTCAACTTGAGTTAAATTTTCTCTGGCCCGAAGCTCCTTAATTCTTGTTTTCATCCGAAATGCCAATCTTTGAATAATAAAACCAATGAAGAAAAAAGACCAATCCCATCACCATCAAACCAATGGCCATAATTAATTTGATTCTGGGTTCTGGGCCAATAACGAAAAGAATTACAATAAGCCATAGGTAGATTGATATACTGAAAGTCTTAGCGGCAGCTTTTTCCCTTATTCTTTTTGACAATTCGTCATTGGAATTCAAACCCGCTCTTTCACTATTATAACGTTGAATCTTAAAATACAGGCCAAAGCCAATCGCTAAAATTGCTAACCCCAAAATGATATAACCTTCTATATCAAAAGGTCTTTTTGACGTAAATACCCAAAATCCTAAAAGTAATAATCCTAATGCCGGTGAAACAAACGAAATAAGTGTTTTGTGTTTTGTTTTCATATGTTATGTATTTCTAACATAAAGTTAGATATTTCTAACATATATACAACAATATTTTGGACAATTATTGGAATTGATTCCAATATAAACTGCTTATAACTACGCCCATAATTAGAATCTTTCTTTTGCTTTCTCCCAAATTTCTTACTTTTAAACAACGCGATATCGCTGCTCAAAAGGTCCAGACATGAATCTTGCCTCTCGATAGTATTAGTATTTAATGAAATTATCCAGTCTTTTATACACGCCATTTCCAAGGCCAAACTTTTCCCGGAAAAATGTTTTATGGCTTTTGGCAATTGGAGTAAGCTCCAGCATTTTTATATTGGTTTTTAAGCCATTCGGAATTGAAAACCAAACTGGGGATTGGTTTGTCGATATTATTATTTTTAGCCTGGGCATTGTTTTCTTTCTATCCATTCTTTTAATGGAATTTCTTATCCCTAAATTCATACCTATGCTCTTTAAGAAATGGAACTTGGGCAAAGCAATAGTATGGTATGCCTGGGTCATTCTTTTTGTAGGGGCCATTATGTTCACTTACAAAAGTTATCTCGGGGGTTTTCGTGATTTCACATGGACCGAATACTTCTTTGTTCTTGGCAGGATTTTGGTTATTGGAATAACGGTATCATTTTTTGTATTGGGAATTCTTAGTTATTTGAATAGAAATCGTTTATCATTGATATCATCCACTGAAAATTATAGGATTGAAGTTCCAAATGCCAAGCCGATCCAATTAAATCTAAACCAGGTAATGTATATTGTTAGTGATGACAACTATGTAGATGTTCATATGGTGGCTAATGGAAAGCGAAAAAAGTTAGTGATCCGGTCTAGCCTAAAGAATATCGAATCTCAAATTGTAAATCCCCTATCTCCAATTTATCGTTGTCACAGAAAGTACTTGATCAATATTGCATATTTTAAGGTCAAGAAAAACACCAGTAGAAACACAAGTCTTCAACTTATCAACTACGCTGAGAATATTCCAGTGTCCAAACAATACGCTGATGCTATTGTTAAACTATTGCAAATTCGCCACTAAAACAGACTCGTTCTCCACAAAACAAGGCTTGATCTGGATTTTACTGCTTGTTTTTAATTCATTTGTGATGTCAATAATTTAAAAACATCAATCCTATGAAATCTTTAAAAACAATCTTGATCACAGGTCTCGGCATTTTTGTCCTTTATGGTGCGCATGCTCAATCAACGAATTCGGGGAAGTCCATGGAATCTCCAAATCCCCAGGACGCTCAGGAGATTATTGAATCCTATGTATCCGATTATCGCAATGATCGCTTTGCTGCTGATGCCATGCATTTCGGAATTGAGATACCAAACTATGGCTCATGGACCATAGAAATAACAGGAAAAGAGGTGCAATCAAAATGGGAAGTATTAATGAAAGATGGCTTACCAAAAAAGCCAACATTTATTTACCGCATTGAATACGAAACCTTGAAAGCTATTCACGAAGGAAAAATCAATGCTTTAACAGCACAAGGCAAGGCGTTCTCAGGAGATTACACTCCAATGAGCATAAAACAAATGGAAGGCTATGAACCTAGCATGGAAGAATATGCAAAAATCAATCCGTTCTCTTTTCATTTTTGGACACGTGGATTTCCTGAAATCATCCCGTTTAGTGAGGGAATGACAAGAAAAGCACATGGCTCAAATTTTACTGTCTTTTATTACGAAACCGGATTACGAACTGCATGGTATAGCGTATTGCCAGAAGAACGCGTACGGGATGATGCACGTGAACAAGCTGCGCCATTTCCAATGCTGATAGTCGCGATCAAAGGAACTACAGAAGGAGAAGTTGATGGTCAAAGTGTTTCTTTAGCTAAAGGAAACACCATTTTTATCCCTGCTGGAGTTAACCATAAATGGTGGAATGAGACTAATGAAGCAACAGAGGCCATCTTAATCATGTTTGGAAAAGGTGCTTAAAAAATACTGGATATCAATATATAAAAGTATACTTCCCCAGCATCGTGTATAATCCCATGCACAACAGTTAGGTTATGTCAAACTTTGTATATTTAAGTAATTCTGAGCATTCTACTTCGAAAATCCAAGTGGATTTTCACACACTGAAACCATTAATGAACACCTTGCCAATAATATAAAAATACATCTGAAATGAAAAAAAAAGAGGTGCATGATTCCAACAAGCAGCAAAATAGCCAATGCAAAACGAACTGTTGAAATATTTGGAAGGTGGCGATTTAAGGTCAATTGGAAATGTCGATAAATTATTGCCTTTAATAAAAACACGATCTGATTTTGACAATCTATTTGAACATTTATTCTCAAAAAACAGGTTGGTCGTTATGAGAACTGTTGATGCATTAGAAAAAATATCGGCAACCAGACCTGGGTTTTTAAGGAACCATAAATTGGATGTCTTGAATTTTATGCAGACCGCAAAGGAGAAGGAATTTAAATGGCACTTGTCATTAATGGTATCACGGCTTGATTTAACAAGTGATGAACTTGATAAGGTATGGCAACAATTGACAAAATGGGCCATGGATAAGAATGAAAGCAGAATCGTAAGGGTTAATTCAATACAATCTCTTTATAACTTGGCAAAACTTCATAAGGGGTTCAAAACAGACCTAAACCTAATAGTACAAGAAATAAGAAAGGAAAAGATACCTTCATTAAACGCACGATTCAGAAAATTAGAAAAGGAAAAATTGGAATGAAAAACGGCTCGCAAGAATGTACTTGATCCATTCCGGGCCCTGCTAGCTGCAGCCAGGAATTCAGCTACCACCCCTTTGCGATACAGGCCTTAAATCATTAACTTTAAATAATGGCTCGAAACGGTTTTAATTAAGAACTCATTAATCAAATGTATTTTGGCCTTGTATATTACCCATCCATAACACATCAGGGATTTCATGCCTTTCGTAAAAAGTATGAACCCTATCATGCACTACTTCCAGCGCATGTGTCTTTTATTTTCCCAGTTCCCGTTAAAGTTGGTAGAAATAAGCTTGAAAAGCATATAAAAGGGAAAGTAAGCGTATGGAAACCCTTCGATGCGCATTTCTGTACTATCGAGAAAACTTGGGATCACTGGATGTATTTGGGCGCGAAGCAAGGTCATAGTTCAATTGTTGAACTCCATGACCAACTCTATGAGGGGATGCTCAAACCTTATTTACGGAAAGATCTACCTTTTTATCCCCATATCGGCCTGGGGCTTTTCAGTAAGGAAAATTATGATTTCGATAATCCCACCGCAAATTTGTCACTAGATAGCGTTAAATATGAGCAAGCCAAAAAAGAATTCGAGAACTTGAAATTTGATTTTTGGTGTACCATCGATAAACTCACCCTAGTAGAAATTAATGCTGAATACACCGAATGTCGTAATTTGAGCGAATTAGAGTTAGGTGGTTAGTGCGGTTCATCTTCTTCCTTGTCCGAAGTAGGCCTGTCTCTCCACCAAGTAGCCAGTGAAGATCCCGAAATGTTCATCCAGGGGCCGAATATAGCTGGTGCCAATCCCACAGTTGCTACTTTTCCCATTTCCAATGCGATACCCGATGCCAAACCCCCATTTTGTATGCCCACTTCCACTGCAATGGTTCTACAATCTTTTTCGGGCAATTTAAACAAGCGACAGGCACCATAACCTAATACATATCCCCATAGATGATGCAAGATTGCCGTGAGAACCAATGTCCGGTTAATGGTCATCAGGCTATACCTACC
>JAHHKH010000218.1 GCA_018679695.1 Maribacter sp. | reverse complement strand
AACATATTAAAGATTATAATGAAGATATCTTGAATGATAGGAATATTATCATTTCCCAGCACTGTTATGGATGTACAGCTGGTGCTGGAAGCAGCTGTCAGGGTTCAGTAACGTAATTTATAGCCCTAATTCAATTAACTCTATTCAAAAATAACACTTGAGAGCGTTCAGTTATCCGAGAATTAAAACACTTAAACCGACCAGCCAGTCGGTGATCTTTTTGGAATACCATGTTGTACATCGAGATTTGATCATTTAAACGAGTTTTTGGTGAATTACGTCTTTAAATATTCACCTAATCATAAGGTCGGAGGTTCTTTGTATAAGACCTAACAGTCTGTTTTAACCCAAAACCCAAATCTTATGGACAAGAATCTAAAACGTATGGCCACCATGCAACGTATGCAAATTACAGGCTTGGAATTGTTTTACAAAAAAGGATATTACAATACCAGTGTAGACGACATTTTAAAAGAACTTTCCCTTTCAAAAGGTGCTTTCTATTATCATTTTGATTCTAAGGAAGATTTCTTTATCCAAATTATCGAAAATTTATTGGTGCGTAGGATATACAGTATGCTCATTGAGCCCATTGAAGGCCATGATAATGCACTCGAACTTATTACGAACTGTTTTGAAAATGCCCTGGAAACAGCAGTGCATAATGAACTAGACTATGGTTTTGTGCTGAACAACTTCATGAATGAGTTCAACGGAAGAAATGAGAATATTATGAAACATTTGAATGATATTCTTAAAATATGGGAAGTGAACTTGGTTTCTACCATTCAGAAAGGTAAATTCAACGGACATATAGATAGGCATGTCGATGCGGAAGGTGTTGCCCTTTACTTAATGAGTTCATACATAGGTGTGCGTACGCTCATGGTAGAAAATTCGCCTAGTGCTCGAAAATATCGCTTTATGGCGCAGCTTAAGCACTATTTTAAATCCATAGAAGTAAAACAATCAGCATTTTAATTGAAGTTTTATTTCTTATTCAATAGCAGATTTACTTTATCCAGAACTGCATAGGGATCTATAGTCTCCATTACGTTTTCATACCCTTTAGGAAATTTATTCCCGTATATGGATGTTGGTATCAAGGGATAAACACTTCTGTCTGATAATAAGGCATTATTGGGTTCTTGTCCATAGGGGTAGAACCCGGCATACGGATGTGTTACCCCCCATAATGTAATTGTAGGAATCCCGAACATTGCGGCTAAATGTGCATTGCCGCTATCCATGGAAAGCATAAGATCCAAGTTTGAAATCAAGGCCAATTGATCATCAAAAGATAGGCTACCAGCTATATTCAGGCAATCATTATATGCTTTTGTCCATTCTTCAAGCTGATTTACTTCTTTAATGCCGCCACCAAAAAGAAATATTTTACACTTATTGGTATTGTTTAATTCCTGAATTACCTGCCCCATCAATTGTAAGGGATACACTTTGCCGGAAAACGCTGCAAAAGGGGCAATTCCCAACCATTTTCTAGAATTGTTTCCAGTAACACCCAAAATGCTATTGGGCAGTTTCCTTTTGCTTAAAAAGTTGGCCACTGGTAAAGTAAATGGAAAACCTAATTGGGCAAAAACATCAACATAACGCTGTTGCGTTGTTTTCAAAGCTATAAATATTTTGTTCTTTTTAGCGATTAACGCTTTCTTCTCTTTTCTCCCTTTATCCACTTGCACAAATGGAACGCCGTCTAATCGAAAAAACTGTTTCAGGATATTGCTGCGGAGCACATGGTGTAAGTCAGCAACGGCATCTATCTTTAAGGATTGAAGTTCATTATACAGTTTCCAAAGGCCTTTAATGCCCTTATGACGTGCCTTAACATCAGCAATATGAATAGAAACGTTTTCCAAACCAGAGAAAATGGGTGTCAGGAAATCTTTGGTGAGTACAGTGATTTTTAAACTCGGATACGAATCCAACAGTGATTTAATAACCGGTACGGTCATAGCAACATCACCCATGGCCGACAAACGAATTACCAATAGGTGCTTATTATTGTCCATTTATTAAGGAAATTTTACTTTTGACCGCGTAGAATTGGGTTAAGTTCCTCGTCATTGTACATCTTCATCTGTTTATAGACCTTCATATACTTGTTACCCGTTTCAAAATCCCCTAGCAATTGGTCTATGGCAGTGGATAAATCCCTTCTCTGTTCAAGAAGCACGTTTAATTTTTGCTGACATTTTTCAATATGGCTTTGTGAAGCGTCCTTGCGATCTGCCTCTTCCTGCATATGATATATCTTTAGTGCTAAAATCGATAATCGGTCTATGGCCCAAGCCGGACTTTCAGTGTTGATAGTGGCATCTGCCTTGATTTCAACCGATTGGTATTTTTTAAGGAAATAACTGTCTATATATTCCACCAAATCTGTTCTATCTTGATTACTGCTATCAATAAGACGTTTTAATTTCAAGGCTGCCACAGGATCGATGTCGGGATCACGGATAATATCCTCATAATGCCATTGAACGGTATCGATCCAATTTTTTCGATATAACAAGTGTGCAATATCATCCTTGGGATATGGATTTTCAAAAGGTTGGTCGACTTGGTCAACCAGGTGATATTTAGAAATGCTTTCCTGAAAAATTCTATTGGCGAAAGAACTGAACATGGGTTTCAAAATTTATGTAAAGATACCTTTATTTACTTTACGATCATGATGGACAAAAAGACGATAAAGGGAATGAATATCGAAAACATTAATATTATTTCGCGCATATTCTCTCGCTTTATAGATTCTACATAATTGGTCATTAACACCGCTGCAGGGAAAAAAGTAAGTAGAATGGGGTGCAAATCATTAGTCGAAAGTAAAACATTCAGAGCCAACCCTATGATAAATGAAAAAACTACAAGACGGGTCGTCACTATTTTACCAACGCCAGACTTGCCTAATTTTAAGAATGCGAATATTGTCAAGATAAAAAAGAACAAGGTATACACGATTAGTTTAGAACTAGAGCCCCAATTCAAATAATAATCGGCATTGAGTGCTATTGAGAATTGATAGTGATCAATAAGGAATTCTTGATTATTTGTCAATATCAAAAAACTGTAACTGATCATGAACATTACAAATCCCGCAGCAAAAGGAACTAGCCAATTATCAAAGCTTTTGGGCTCATAAATATAGATGGCGATAAAGACAACCAGCATATATAAGAGTGCCCAATCGTAGAAAATACTAGCGAACATAATCCATAGCGATGCATCAAATATTTTCAATTTCAAGTTTTTCAAGGACCGCATGCTTATGAGTCGCCTAATGGCCAATAAAAGCAAGAAATTTGCCAGAACAGCATTATTATCGGTTAATACTTCCGGAAATATTACCATTAGCATTGCAAAAAATAAAATGGTATAGGAGTTGGTTCCCGTCATTTTATTTCTTTTAACAATAAAATTGACCACAAAAAAGCTAAAAAGTAAAACTGCTAAAACAAGGACTTGCCCTATTATTTGTTCGGGGCCATAAATCCTTTGATAGAGAATAAAATGCACAAGCCAATAGAAAAGAAAGGAAAAAGTAAGTACTATAATGTAATTTATTGGTTTTGTTTTTCCAAAAATGCTTGAAATCATCTTGGGTTTTTATATTTTTGTCTCGTAAATATACTATAAGATGAAGGCATTTTTTGAAGGCATACAGGATTTATTTGTCAATGGACTATTCTGGCCCTTTGACTTTTTTAGGTTTATGGAAAATTGGTGGGTAGCAAATACTGTTAACTGGATTTTCTTTGCCCTCTGTTCCATTGCATTCGTTTATTGGATGCTACAGCTTCAGAAAGCCAATGACAATAATGAGGAGGATAAATCCATTACTTCCCATTCTTATTTATAGATCGAAACCAATATCCTTTCGATAATTCATCTTCTCAAAATGTATCTTTTCGATATTTCGATACGACTTTTGTAATGCTTCCTTGAAATCTTTTCCAAAGGAAGTAATGGCCATAACCCTGCCACCATTGGTTACGACATTACCATCTACGCGATCGGTACCGGCATGAAAAACAATGGACTCTTCAAGACTCTCAAACCCGGTGATTGTTTTTCCTTTTTGATATGCTTCAGGATAACCTCCGGAGACCAACATTACCGTTGTTGCCGTTCGTTCATCAAGTTGTAAATCAATTTTATCCAATTCCTGGTTTGCCACCGCCTGAAAAACTTCAACAAGATCGTTTTTAATACGTGGGACAACAACCTCGGTTTCCGGATCGCCCATCCTCACATTGTATTCTATGACATAAGGATCATTGCCTACTTTAATCAATCCTATAAAAATGAAACCCTTATAGGGCAGATTGTCTTTTTTAAGGCCTTCTACGGTTGGTTTTACTATCCGGGTGTGGATTTTGTCCATGAATTCCTTGTCGGCAAATGGAACCGGCGAAATAGCTCCCATACCGCCAGTATTCAATCCCGTATCCCCTTCCCCAATTCTTTTGTAATCCTTGGCTGTAGGCAATACTTTATACCCTTCCCCATCGGTTAACACAAAAACGCTTAACTCAATCCCAGATAAGAATTCCTCAATGACCACTGTTGTGCTTGCATCGCCAAATTTGGCATCTACCAGCATGGTTCTCAATTCATCTTTGGCAGCTTGCAAATCATTTAAAATCAATACCCCTTTACCAGCTGCCAATCCATCTGCCTTTAAAACATAAGGCGGTTCCAATGTTTCAAGAAACGCATACCCTTCATTTAAATTTACAGCAGTGAAGCTTTGATAAGCGGCAGTCGGGATATTATGTCTAAAAAGGAATTTCTTGGCGAATTCCTTGCTGCCTTCCAATGTTGCAGCGGCTTTTTGTGGACCGATAACCGGAATATTACTTAAATCGGAATCATTAAGAAAAAAATCATGGATTCCATTTACCAATGGGTCTTCAGGTCCAACGACTACCATGTCAACAGCATAGGAAAGCGCCGCTTTTTTAATGCCTTCAAAATTATTTACACCAATTGGTATATTAGTGCCGATTTCGGCAGTACCCGCATTGCCAGGGGCAATAAAAAGATTGCTGAGTTTAGGGCTTTGATCGAGTTTCCATGCGATAGCATGTTCACGGCCTCCCGCTCCAAGAATAAGGATATTCATAAATAAATGTTTAGGTAAAAATACAGCTTGATCGGTAATAATTTAAGCAATACCCGAAAAATCCCTATGCTCTTTATCCTGGAGTTCTTTAGGGGACAAGGAGGTGAAATATTCGTATACTTTTTTAAGACCTTCGGCACGCTCGACCTTGGGTTCCCATCCTAAGACTTCCTTGGCCCTAGTGATATCTGGTTGCCGTTGTAATGGATCATCTTGGGGTAACGGTTTATAAACGATTTTCTGGCTAGTCCCTGTCAACTTGATAATTTCCTGGGCGAACTCCATAATTGTCGTCTCATGGGGATTACCAATATTAATGGGATCGGTATAATCACTCATCAGCAAACGATAGATGCCTTCAACCTGATCATCGATATAACAAAAAGAACGTGTCTGGGAGCCATCGCCAAAAACGGTAAGGTCCTCCCCTCGAAGTGCTTGTCCCATAAAGGCCGGAACCACACGACCATCATTTAATCGCATTCTAGATCCATAGGTGTTGAAAATGCGAACGATGCGGGTGTCAACCCCATGAAATCGGTGATAGGCCATAGTAATCGATTCCATAAACCGTTTGGCCTCATCATATACCCCGCGAGGTCCAATGGGACTAACATTCCCATAATAATCCTCATTCTGTGGATGTACCAATGGATCGCCATAAACCTCGGATGTAGAGGCAACCAATATCCTTGCATTTTTCTCTTTCGCTACGCCCAATAAGTTGAGCGTACCCAAAGATCCAACCTTCAAGGTTTCGATAGGTATTTTTAAATAATCTATAGGGCTTGCCGGAGAGGCAAAATGGAGTATGTAATCAAGATTGCCTGGAATATGCACAAATTTGGTCACATCATGGTGGTAGAACTCAAATTGTTCCAAAGGAAAAAGGTGCTCAATGTTCTTGAGCGTGCCTGTTATAAGGTTGTCCATAGCGATAACATGAAAACCTTCCTTGATAAAACGATCGCAAAGGTGCGATCCTAAAAATCCTGCGGCACCTGTTATTAAAACCTTGTTCATAATAGCTATTTACTAAAAAAGTTCCTGGACATTGATGTCATTCAAGATAAGCATGCACTCCAGAAGTATTGTTAATTTAAAATTCGTTGTCCTACGATGACCTTTAATCAATAAATGGCCCGGGTTATCATTTAAATGCCTCTGGAAAACAATACAGTTGTAATTGTCTTGAATACAATTCTTATATCCAACATTATTGACTTATTTTTAATATAATAAAGGTCGTACTCTAATTTTTTAATTGAGTCCTCTAGATTTTCCCCGTACTTATATTTTACTTGCGCCCAACCTGTTATTCCCGGTTTTATCAAATGGCGTGCGTTATAAAATGGGATGATCTTATTGAGTTGATCCACAAATACTTTGCGTTCGGGTCTTGGCCCTATGAACTGCATATCACCTTTTGCGACCGATATTATTTGAGGTAGTTCGTCTAATCTAAATACTCTTAATGTTTTACCAAATGCTGTAATCCTAGAATCGTTTTTTGTAGCCATTTTTGCCCCGGACTTTTCTGCATCAACTACCATGGACCTAAACTTATAAATTGTGAACTCCTTCCCATATTGTCCAACTCTTTTCTGTTTATAAAAAAGAGGCCCTTTATTCAGAAACAAATTTAAAACAAAAACAAATGGAAGAACCAGGATGAATACAATTCCAACCAATAAAACCAAAACCCAATTGACAATAAAAGTAAAAATCTCTTGAAAATATCGAATCTTAAGATTCTTTAATTGCATAATCTCATAAAAACTATCATTATGCGATTCTATTGGAAGCGCTTCATAAATATTCTCATAGAAAGATGTAAACGATATCACTTCTTTTCCACGCAAAATGGCATTCAATAAAATATTCTCCAATTCAAGCGAAAGCTTGTCGTAGTTTTGAAGATTAAGCACAAAAGAGTCGACCTTATCCAGGGCATCAATGAACTTCCCTTTTTGTAAAAATTGGATGTTATCCAGTGAGAAAGTCAGTTTCGTTTTATAGTAAGTCTGTATTCCTACACCGTCTATAAGTCCAATAAATTTTTCCTGGCTCTTTTTATCGGAATAGTCATGAATGTACAGAACATTCTTAGTGGCAGGTATTATATTGAATAGACTTCGAAAAAAAATTCTCCACATAAAAACCCCAAACGGAGTCAAGACTAAGAATACAATCAATGGAATACGCCAAAAACTGGCATCAAAGAAAATTACGGTTCCAATAAAAATCAATAAAACAAAAGAACCCACAATATAGAAAGACTGCTTGAATACTATCCGTCTTTTTATTGACTTTTCAAGGTTATAAAAATCAAGGATATAAGAAAGAAATAGATATAAGAGAACTCCTGCCACATAGAAACCAATTCTATAAGAAAGCGGTTCCACTTTTTCATCCAAGGCGTCATTTAAAAAAACATTCAATGAAGATATGATAATGAATAAATCCCCTAAAAGAATTATTACCTTTCTCTCAATTGCATTTAAAATTCTTGGTCGAATCATTTAGTGGCCTATAAGCTGTGCTGAATTAATCCCTTTTTTTGCCTTTCAAAGTTAAGTTTATTTTTAAGAATGTTGCTGTTCGAATTATTGGTTACAGATTCCATGTTGATCATTCTGGAGAGACGGGTCTAAATGAAATAATTTACTTGGGCAATGTTTTAACTATTGGTTTTGAGAAAAAGAACATACTATTGACAAAAAAGAAGAAGACAATACCATATTGCCTGTTAAGAATATTCTCTGTTAACATACAAAGACAACAGAGAACCAAGAACATTAAAAATAGCTGGTTGTTGTTGTTCCAGGCATTTTTATAATAAGCAAAAAATGCAATACAAATTATGACAAATCCTATTATGCCATATTTAATTAAATAATCCAATATTTGGTTATGGCTGTTTGTGTCTTTCGTTGCTAAATATTCTTGACTATCCATCCTGAATTTGTTATTCAATTCATCTTTTATATCACCTGTACCGACCCCAATCAAAAAGTTTTCCTTTACAATTTCCAAACTTGATTTCCATATATGTATCCTATTGGTTTTTTCCCATGTATCCAAAGATGAATTAATTCCGTATTGATTGTAGTCGTAAATATCCTCTATTTCCTCCCCTTTAAGAATATTATAATAATTGTTCAAATCTTGACTAATGCTATTAGGTACTTCTTTTAAAAATAATACCATCAATAAGAATCCTAAAAACAACATTGATCCAATTTTAATAATCCCCTTTCTATTGGATTTTCTGATTATTTGAATGACGGCTATTGAGACCAAGGACAATAGTGTGGCTGCAATGGGCATTTTTGATGCCAGCGACAAATTAAACACCAAAAAGACCAGAAGCCCCACTATCCAGAAACCCCTTCTTAGTGCGGTTTTGGAAATAACAAAATAATTATAACATATCATTGAGCAAAAACCCAAAAACATTGAAAAATAAGAAGGGTGTATTGCGTGTAATTTGAAAAGTTGATTGAACTGTATTAAAATTTCTTTCCAATAGTCATAAATAAAAACAAGCTCAAACTCGATAATTCCATATAAAAAAAAGACATATCTAAGAAAGCAGGAAATCATAAACAGCACCAATATATAATGGATGTTCAATTTGTATTGGTTGTAAATAATCGAGAATAGAAAAGGAAATAGCAATGCGCTTGAACTACGCTCAATATAACTAAATCCTGACGCATGGTTCGATGTGAACAGCAACCAGATCAAGGCCACAATAAATACGGTGGACCCGGCCAAAAATTCCTTAGGCTTAATAAGGATTCTTCTTTTGTTAATGAGGGTAAATACCAATAACGCCAAACTAAAAATTAGTATAACCTGTGTATTCAACTTAATGTTTATCGGTAGGGTTGCAAGGCAAAGTGCAGCCGATAGACTCAGATAGTCTATCTTTCTTAATTTTGGGTATTTAAGGTATAATGTGTTTGACATTAAGAAGTATTCGTGATTCCTTTTTCAGTAATTATTAGGTTTAATACTATGTCTGAACAATTCTTGTTTTCCTGATTTTAATTGTAGCCCATTCCACTTTTGGTCATTATCCCAACTTAGTTCATGCACCACTATCTGTTTCTTCCCACCATTTATATAAAACGAATTTTGGAGATTCATATCCTTTGTTAAGAGCGTTT
This sequence comes from Maribacter sp., assembly GCA_018679695.1. Taxonomy (GTDB): domain Bacteria; phylum Bacteroidota; class Bacteroidia; order Flavobacteriales; family Flavobacteriaceae; genus Maribacter_A. The sequence continues at coordinate 3,036 of JAHHKH010000218.1, read as the reverse complement.
TACTATCTTTTGTAATAATACCTTGAAGCGTCAAACTATCAAAGTTGTTCGCATTGGTAGAAACAATATAGGCCCTATTCTGTATTTCGTTCAAAAAAAGGGCGATGTTATTTGTAAAGTTAAAATAAATCAAAGGGAGATTATTTGTGATAAGGTAGTTTACAATATCTATTTCGTTGTCCTTTAATCTCAGCTTTGAACTATTTCGCATAGAATCCTTATAGGGGAATGAGGTATATATTATTCTCTTTTTATCAATCGTTTTCAAGACCTCTTCGATTCCATTATGCTTTTGAATAAGTTCAAACCTTTCAGTTTTGCTATTCAGGGGCAAATTATACTGTAGCAAGCCTAATCCGTTGAGCAGAGTTATCCCATCAAATGAAACCAGTTTTCTTTCAACTTTTTTGCCAGGATTATACACATCTATATACAGGGTTCTATTTGTCCAATTATCCTCTTGATATCCATCAAGAATAAAAGTAAATCTATTCAAATTGGCATTGTAAAAAATTGATGTTTTACCCTCCGCCTGGTATAGTTTAGTGCCAAAAAGAGCATACCCGTTTACCTTATTATCGAAATCAAAAATCCCAGCTGCATATTCACTATTCATGCCAGATAACAAGGTTTTTTTATCTAAAGATGCCTTGTTCAAAACATCCTGCCACTTATAATCCGATTTCCAAGTTTTGCCTAACTCATTATATTGTCCTGTTTTGATGGAAGATAGATCATAGGGCAGTTGCAGATTTTGGATTTTGTAAAAGTATGGAGCCCTCCCATGATTAAAACCACTATTGTTCATAGGTAAATTCACAAATTTATGTTCTCTTCTATCTTCCGTCAGGTCATTACTGTCTGCAGGGTACAGATGTAAAAATAAATCACCATTGGTTCTGAACTTTTCCTGTTTCCAAAAACTATAAAACAATATGTTGCTGGCAGGAAAAAAATTCACCTGGGCCCTTTGAACTTCACTCTTATATATTCTTATTGAATTCTCATCTAAAAAACGCTGAATGAATTCGTTGGTCCTCTCGGGTGAATCAACCTTTTTCGAACAAGAGAACAACAATACTAATACCGTGAGCGACAGAATGCTATTCTTAGAGTTTGATTTAAGTCTCATCGCTATATTGTGAAATATTTTCCCATATTGAATACTATTGATTCATGGTTAAATACATAAATGGAGTACATAAAACTACACGCAATAATCGAAATAATCGCTATTGACCTATTTTTCTTAAGGGTAAATTGCCTTATTAGGCCGACCGATAAAATGGGGATGAAAATATCTGTATACAATACAAGCCTTGAGAACATCCCATCAAACCTAAATAGCAGCAACGCAGCAAGGGAGAACACAAAGAACATGTTATACACTTTTTCAAACTTTGCCTCTTTATTTCTTTGGAACAGGAAAAGAAAGTTGAAAAATAATAGCAAGATGAGTTTAATCAAGGAATTTGATGAGGCCCTTTCAAATGTAGAATAAAATTTGATCTTGGTTACGATAAATTCTGGTAAGGGTAATAGGTTCAATACTAAAATAACAAGTGAAAAATAACCAATAATCAAAGCCCCGATCAATAACCATATCCGGGTCCTATTCCTTACATTAAAAAATCTGGTGAAAAATGAAAAAACACTCCCTTTGTGACTTAAAAAGGCAGCTATTTTAGACAATAAAGAATATTCCCAGACGGTTGTACATAGCCCTAATAAAAGCAAAGAAGATGCAAGCCCTTGTCTTATTACATTACCATGGATCAAATAGAACGATGAACTGTTTAACATAAAAAAAAGAGCTAAGAACACCCAAGCCTTAGTATCCTTGAAAAACACAAAATAGGCAGCAAATGTTAGCGTAATGCTGATAATCAATTGAAGGGTAATGTAGTTTTCCTGATCAAAGCCTAACAAGTGGGATACGGGCATTATCGCAAAAAACAAAAAATCTCCCTTCCAAGCAGTTTTTGATTCAAAAATATCAGCAAATACCTGATTGTACTTGTAAAAATCCATATATAAAGGAAGGTCTATATTCGCAGAATAATCACGATTTACAAAGACCGTAATCACGATCAAAAGCAAAAAGACAAGAAACATGGTACTTAGTAAATATGACTTCTTGAGTTTTGCAAATAATAAGAACGCAACCAAAAATAACAACGAAATGACCTGTAATACTATGGGCTTGTATATCTCCATCAGTCATTTATGTTTATAATTTTATTGGAAATGATTTCAAATGGATGTTGATCAATATTCTCAAAATAATAGGAAATCTGTTTTGAACCAACCGAGTCGTCATTCCCCAATATCGCATTTACCAGATCATCCTGTTTGGAAAAAACCATATTGGCCGAATTCCTAAAATAATCTGGGATTTCCTCATTATTGATTTCCAATAAGAATACTTTGCTATCCATGTTAATGGCCAAGGCTAAAACCGAAGAATAATGGCCTATATAAAAACCAGAGATAGGAAAATCATAGGTTATCTCGCCATTCATTTTTAGTACATGTTCAAAGATCGATTTATCAGATCTTGGATGCAATTTGATAATTAATCTGTCTTTTAGGGCTTCCGCAAACTTGTCGATTATATTCTTATAATCATTCCTCTCCATTCTCCCATCCTCTACAAAGGTCTGTGCAATATAACAAACCTTGTCTCTTTGCATTTCATATTTCGTATGCTTGATAAAAGTATGGTAATCGGGGTTGCCCATGATTGTAAACAAATCATTGGACAAATAATAGTGGTTTTTTATAAACCATTCTTTCCAATATTCCCCCCAAACAAAAACATGGTCAGATTGCACGGGCGCAATCTTTTTCCTACGCTTTTCAATATGACTATTGATTCTAAATGACTTGAGAAAGTCCTTATTGAATAAATAAAGAAATATTGCCAAATCAAATTTAAGTAAGAACGATAAAAGATATTTCAGGTAAGTGAGTTTTCTACTCTATGCAGAAAAGTATCCTAAAAAGCTACGTTCCAAAAACTAGGCTTACATTCCG
>JAHHKH010000122.1 GCA_018679695.1 Maribacter sp. | reverse complement strand
ATCTAGAATAATCCAAGGCCTATTTAAGGCATCTGTTTGTGGCAAACGAATATTTGGGCAAGCAAATTGCGACCATACATAATCTAGGCTTTTACCTTTGGTTGGTACGTGAAGCCAGAAAACATATTTTAGAGGGTAGTTTTACCGCTTGGAAGAATACTATGGTAAAGCAAATGGATAAAAGATTATAGTAATGAATATAATCGACAAATACATCTTAAAAAGGTACTTAGTCACTTTTGTAGTGATGCTCTTGCTATTCATACCCATTGGGATTATGGCCAATCTAGCGGAGCAAATTGGTAAAATGATCGATAACGATGCTCCAACCAACGAAATAATTATCTATTACCTAAATTTCACTATTTACATTGGAAGTTTACTATTCCCCATTTTTCTGTTTCTATCTATTATTTTCTTTACTTCAAAGTTGGCGAGTAATACCGAGATTATAGCAATTTTAAGTTCTGGGGTTTCCTATAGCCGATTTCTGCGACCGTACTTCATCGGGGCTTCCATAATAGCAATTACGATGTTGATCATGGCAATGTTCATTGTACCCAATGCGAGTAAAGGATATAACGAATTCAAGTTCAAATATCTGAAAAAAGGCAAGCAGGACAGGATAACAAGTAATATTTTCAATCAGCTTAACGAAAACGACTTCATATATGTGAGCAACTTTGATCCAGCGCGACAAAATGCCACCAAATTCACATTTGAAAGATTCAACGATGACAATACCTTGGATTTTAAAATTTCAGCCAATACGATTCGATGGGTTGAAAAAGACAGCATTTATCGACTGGTTAAATACAAAAAGCGGAAGATAGTTGGGGATTCCGCGATTATCGAAACAAAGAATAGGCTGGATACGTTATTCACTTTTAAAATAGAAGATCTTACTCCGGTATCTTATATTGCAGAGACCAAAAACCTTTTTGAACTTAACAAATTCATTGCTGATCAAAGAAGAAAAGGGGCGTCTAACATTAACAATTATGTACTTGTCAAATATAGGAGATGGGCACTGCCCTTAACGGCCTTTATCTTAACGGTTATTGCGGTAGCCGTTTCATCGGTAAAAAGGCGTGGAGGAATGGGCGTTAATCTGGCTTTTGGTATAGGGGTCGCCTTTATCTATATCTTTTTTGACAAGGTTTTTGGTACACTGGCTGAGCAGGCGGGTTTTTCGCCACTGTTAGCCGTAATTATTCCAAATATCCTTTTTGGTATTTTGGCTTTTTACCTATTGCAAAATGCCAAGCGTTAATTTAAAATTTCGTACACAGCATCTTCTTGTATTTATCTATGGTTTTTAGCTTGGTCAATGGTAAAATGATCACCTTAGTCTATGTTGGGGCTCTGGTTATCCTTAAAACGGTTCCCTCCAACGGCCCATTAACGAAATTGAAGCCTAAAAAATATGTGGAGGTGATAGGGTTACCTTTATATTATTTTATATTTGTCCAATCAAACTAACAAAACCTACCCACCTCATGGAATATTTGGATTTTGAACTTCCCATTAAAGAACTTGAAGACCAGCTAGATAAATGTTTGATCATCGGCGAAGAGAGCGATGTTGATGTTAGTGAAACTTGTAAGCAAATTGAGAAGAAACTTGCAGCAGCTAAGAAAGATATTTATAAAAATCTAACAGCTTGGCAACGCGTTCAGCTTTCTCGCCATCCGAATAGACCCTATACCTTGGATTATATCAATACCATTTGCGGTGATACATTTTTGGAGTTACACGGGGACCGCAATGTAAAAGATGATAAGGCCATGATCGGTGGCCTAGGTAAAATAGGCGACCAAAGCTATATGTTTATTGGTCAACAGAAAGGATTCAATACAAAAACAAGGCAGTATCGCAATTTTGGAATGGCGAACCCTGAGGGATACAGAAAGGCATTACGCCTAATGAAATCCGCTGAAAAATTCGGGATACCCGTTGTTTGTCTAATTGACACTCCGGGAGCATATCCTGGAATTGAAGCTGAGGAACGTGGCCAGGGTGAGGCCATTGCACGGAACATTTTGGAAATGACCCGCCTCAAAGTTCCCATTATTGTTACCATTATCGGTGAAGGGGCATCTGGGGGTGCTCTGGGAATAGGTGTAGGGGATCGCGTATTAATGCTTGAAAATACATGGTATTCGGTTATTTCACCTGAATCATGTTCTTCAATCTTATGGAGGAGCTGGGAATATAAAGAGCAGGCGGCCGAATCCTTGAAACTCACCGCCCCGGATATGAAAAAGTTAAAGCTTATCGATGAAATAGTGCGCGAACCCATTGGGGGAGCCCATAGGAATCGTGAGAAGACTTTTGAAATTGTAAAAAACAAAATTGCTGCCCATTATCAGGAATTGGAAAAGTTATCACCAAAGGAACTGGTAAATTTACGCATGGAAAAATATGCAAATATGGGGGTGTTCAATGGCTAAACGTCGTATTTGGCAAGTTCACTAATACCCATACTTTTCAAATCCTTGTTTTTTTCTGTTATCAACAAATTTTGTAACTTATCAACAAGTAAATTGTTAATCAATAGTTGATATCGTTAAGGATCATTCACAGGTTAACTTAAGGTTAATTACATATTTTCGTGTTCATGGAAAAACCCAAGCCACTTATTGGTCATAAGATTGACAAGTCTACCCTAATAAACCTTGAGAGAGGTAAAATACCTCCGCAAGCTGTTGATTTAGAGGAAGTTGTACTTGGGGCCATGATGATTGACAAGAAAGGGGTTGACGAAGTGATCGATATCTTACATCCCGATGTGTTTTATAAAGATGCCCATCGATTTATTTACGAGGCTATTTTTAAATTGTTCGAAACCTCGGAACCTGTTGATTTATTAACTGTTTCCGGCCAATTAAAGAAAGATGGCCGACTAGAGGCGGCTGGAGGGGATTTTTACCTTATAAAATTGACCCAAAAAGTGGCTTCTTCGGCACATATTGAGTTTCATGCCAGGATTATTCTTCAGAAGTTCATACAGCGGAGTCTCATTAAGATTTCCAACGAGATAATCGAGGATGCCTATGACGATGGTACCGATGTTTTTGATTTGTTGGATACAGCCGAATCCAAATTATATGACGTCACCCAAGGCAATTTAAAACGATCGGCTGAAACCGCACAGAATTTGGTGATTCAGGCCAAAAAAAGGATTGAGGAGATTGCCAATAAAGAGGGGTTAAGTGGAATTCCATCTGGCTTTGATAAGGTAGATCGATTAACCTCCGGTTGGCAGCCTAGTGACTTGGTTATCGTAGCTGCCCGGCCTGGTATGGGTAAAACGGCCTTGACCTTATCCATGGCGAGGAATATTGCGGTTAATTCCGATATCCCGGTAGCTTTCTTTTCATTGGAAATGTCCTCGGTACAATTGATTACAAGATTAATCTCCTCAGAGACAGGACTGTCTTCAGAAAAGCTACGTACAGGGAAGTTGGAAAAACATGAATGGGAACAACTCAATGTTAAGGTCAAAACACTGGAAAAAGCACCTTTGTTTATCGATGATACGCCTTCTTTATCAATTTTTGATTTAAGGGCAAAAGCAAGGCGATTGGCTTCCCAGCATGGTATAAAAATGGTCATTATCGATTATTTACAATTAATGACAGCTGGTGGTAGCCACAAAGGAGGCAATCGCGAACAGGAAATTTCTACTATTTCCAGAAACTTAAAAGCCTTGGCCAAGGAATTGAATGTTCCAGTCATCGCACTATCCCAGTTATCAAGGGCTGTTGAAACCCGTGGGGGCAGCAAAAGACCCATACTTTCTGACCTTAGGGAGTCTGGAGCCATTGAGCAGGATGCCGATATCGTTTCCTTTATTTATCGGCCCGAGTATTATAAAATTGATGAATGGGATGATGAAGAACGTACCCCAACACAAGGCCAGGCCGAGTTTATCGTGGCCAAACACCGAAATGGTGGTTTAGATAATATTAGGTTAAAGTT
>JAHHKH010000191.1 GCA_018679695.1 Maribacter sp. | reverse complement strand
TAGCAGCACCGTGGCAACCCAAGGCCTTACCGAAGGTTACAATCCTGGCAAAAACCTGATCCTGCAATCCCAATTCCTGAACAAGACCTTTACCATTTTCACCAAAAAGCCCTACAGCATGAGCTTCATCGACTACTAAATGATGGTTATTTGTATCACAGTAATTAAATAGTTTTCTCAAATTAGGGGAATCCCCATCCATAGAAAAAACCGATTCGGTAACAATATAAACTTCCGGGTTATGACTACCCGAATGCCCTCGAAGGGACAATAAGATCTTCGTTTTTAAATCTTCAAGATCATTATGTTTAAACTTATAACTTTTTGCATTTCCCAAGCGTATCCCGTCGCGAATACTAGCGTGTATGAATTCATCATAGATAACTATATCGCCTCGTTGTGGGACAGCACTAAAGAACCCAATATTGGCATCATAACCCGAATTAAATACCAAGGCTGCGTCAACTTCATGATAAGTGCCCAAACTTTTCTCAAGCTGAGTATAAAGCATATGGTTCCCTGAAAGTAATCTGGACCCCGTCGCGCCATTATGCATCAAATTATGTGCCGTTAGCAATTCAAGGGCATTATGGAATACCTCTTGGTTTTTGGCGAGCCCCAAATAATCATTGGAGGAGAAGTCGATAAGATTCGACTTTGATGGCAACTTTCGAATAGCGTTGTTCTTTTCCCTTTCCAGAAGTTTTTTTTGCAATTTTTCCGGCAATTCAACCATGAGGCAAAAGTACTATATACTCATATAAATGCTATATTAGTTTTTGTAAACTTTTGGGCAATGAAAAATTTAATCCCCTTTATTATTTTATTTACTTTTTTCGCATCAATACATTCACAATCGATCAGCTATGAAATTTCTTTTGAAAATGCTGTTCACCATGAAGCTGAAATTGATATCCTGTTCTCTGGAATTAAGAATGACACCCTTTCCGTTCGAATGAGTAGAACTTCCCCGGGACGCTATGCCTTACATGAATTTGCCAAAAATGTCTATGGCTTTAAAGCTACTGATAGTAACGGAAATAAATTAAAGGTGATACGCCCCAATAATCATGAGTGGCAGATTAGCGGCCATGACGGGACTATAAGTATTTCGTATATATTGTTTGCAAATCGTGCTGATGGTACGTATTCACAAGTGGATGAAACCCATGCCCATTTGAACATACCTGCTACCTTCATGTATGCACCTAGTTTGAGCGAAATTCCAATAGAGGTCAACTTTAATCTCAGGAAAGATCTTAACTGGAAGGTGGCGACCCAACTACCCTTGATCTCTGGGACTACCTATGCTGCCCCGAATTTGCACTATTTTATGGACAGTCCTACTGAAATAAGTGGTTTTATGCTCCGGGAATACAAGGTCGGTTCCCAAAATGTGCGATTGGCGTTGCATCATAATGGTACTGAACAGGAAGTAGACACTTATTTCGAAAAAGTCAAGAAAATAGTTTTGACACAAAAGGAGGTTTATAATGAATTACCCAATTTCGATTATGGCACCTATACTTTTTTGGCCTGCTATATCCCAAATGTGTCAGGAGATGGAATGGAACACCGTAATTCCACGGTTTTGACCAGTACACGTAGTTTGGCCAAAGGTGGCATGGAACGAAATATAGGAACAATTTCCCATGAATTTTTCCATGCATGGAACGTGGAACGCATTCGACCACAATCCCTTGAACCCTTTGACTTTGAAAAAGCCAATATGAGTGGAGAACTCTGGTTTGCAGAAGGCTTTACCAGCTACTATACCAATCTTATCCTTTGCAGAGCCGGACTTATATCCCCTCAAACTTATGTAGAACGATTGGTTGGAGGATTCAACTACGTATGGAACTCTACGGGGAGAAACTTCTTTAACCCTATTGAAATGAGCTATCAAGCTCCTTTTGTTGATGCTGCTAGGTCTGTTGATCCTGTAAATAGGGACAATACGTTTATTTCATACTATTCCTACGGAAGTGTTCTTGGCCTTGCCTTGGACTTGTCGCTCCGGCAGAAAGATCTCAATTTGGATGATTACATGAAATTGGTTTGGGATACCTTCGGTAAAAACGAAAAGCCCTATACCATCAACGATCTTCATGATATATTGAATAAATATGCCGGCAAGTCATTTGGTGATTTCTTTTTCAACTCCTTCATCTATAACAGCGAAATGCCCGACTTTAATTCCCTTTTTTCATCTGTTGGTATAGTTTTAAAGCAAAATACGCACATGCCTTATTTTGGAGCTTCAGTTGGAATTTCTGAGGACGGAAAAGCCATAATACAGCGAAATACCAAAATAAACGGCGCAGCATACAACGCTGGTTTGGAAAAAGGGGATGTGATTACCAGCATCAATGGCAATGGCTTCGGGCAAGGGCAAAAATTCGATGATGCAATTCAACAATTTGAAGTTGGTGATACATTGACGATTGATTTTATGCGATATGGTGTGGAAAAAACCACAACGGTTATACTTGATTCTAGCCCAAGGTATACGATAACCATAAATGAAGAAGCATCTAAGGAAGAACTATTAAAGAGAAAAGCTTGGTTGAAAAGTGAGTAATTCCCCTATTATTTATTGCAGAACAACAACCGACAGGGAGTTACAAGAAATTCTAAGGCTCCAACAAAAGAACTTGATTGCCGGGCTTTCCATGGAAGAACAGAAACAGGAGGGTTTTGTAACTGTCGCACATTCCTTCGATCTATTAAAGAAGATGGGTGCGGTATGTCCGCACATCATTGCCAAAGTAAATGAAAAAGTAATCGGCTATACCTTATGCATGCATCCTCGATTTGCTGGGGAAATTTCGTTGCTAGAACCCATGTTCAGGGAAATTGACAAAGTACTGCCAAAACATACCAAATACATGGTTATGGGTCAAATCTGTATCGATAAAGCCTATCGCAATAAAGGATTATTCAGAATGCTTTATCAAAAAATGGTACAGGCATTGGGTACCGAATTCGAAGCCATTGTTACCGAAGTGGATACAAATAACCTACGATCCCTAA
>JAHHKH010000190.1 GCA_018679695.1 Maribacter sp. | reverse complement strand
GATCTGGCCAATTTATTCCCTGAATATCAAATCATCAATACCGGTTTTGGTGCATCACAGGCAACCGACCTACTTGCTTATTCAAACGAATTAATTCTTAATTTCAACCCTTATAAGGTGTTTATATATGAAGGCGATAACGATTTGGCAGCCCATAAAAAACCCAGGGAGATTTTGGCAACGACCCAGGATATCATTAGCAAGATCCGAGAAAAGAAAAGGAATACACAAATAATCCTGATTGCGGCCAAACCAAGCATTGTGCGTTGGTCACTAAAACGTAAATATAAAAGCTTGAATCGCAAACTCAAAAGGCTTTGCAAGAATGATTATTTGCTTCAATTTGCCGATGTCTGGAAACCAATGCTAGATGGAAGAATGTTAAAAAAGCATATTTTTGAAGAAGACGGTTTGCACATAAATAAAAAAGGCTACGAAATATGGCATGCTGTCATAAAACCATTTATCGAACAATAAATAAAACCAGATCAAATATGTTTAAATCAATGATGACAAGAACCCTCTCCGTACTATCTGTATGTGCTTTAATTGTTGCTTGTCAAAAAGAAGAAAAGAGTAGGATAAACTTTCCTCCCACAGACTTGGCCAAGGAAAACTTCATTCCAAAACCTTTAAAAGTCATCCCGACCAACCAAGCATTTGGTTTAGATCGTTTCACGGCCATCTATACCACTCCGAATGTCGAGGGATTTTCAGAAGTCGGTCAATTCTTGTCGGATAAGATCAAAGCCCAATTAGACTTGGATGTGCTTGTAAACTCTGATAGCGATGAACCTGTAGAACGCATCATTTATATTAATCAATCAGATAGTTTGGAATTGGATTCACCGGAGGGGTATCAATTGTACATAACCCAGGATTCGGTAATCTTGAATTCGAATACAGCTGAAGGGGCATTTAGGGGCATTCAGACCCTGAGACAGGCAATCCCTGAAGAAAGTAACGATACCCTTGCAGAACAAAGAATCTGGCCGATACCTACTGGAAAAATAATCGACAATCCGAATTTTGGCTTTCGCGGTTCCATGCTCGATGTTGCACGGCACTTTTTTAGTGTTGAAGATGTAAAAAAATACATCGATCTCTTATCATACTACAAAATCAATGTGTTGCATTTACACCTGTCAGATGATCAAGGGTGGCGTATAGAAATCAAATCATGGCCTAAACTGACCGAAATTGGAGGCAGCACTGAGGTAGGTGGAGAAGCTGGTGGATTCTATACCCAAGAGGACTACAAGGAAATTGTTGCGTACGCAGCTAAACATTATATGACCATAATTCCTGAAATTGATATGCCCGGTCATACCAATGCGGCATCGGTTTCCTATCCTTTTTTGAACGGAAATGGTAAAACACCAAAATTATATGAAGGCACACGAGTAGGTTTTAGCACTTTTGATACTAGAAAAGACACGGTGTATGCCTTTATCGATGATGTAATCCGTGAAATTTCTGCAATAACACCAGGTCCCTATTTTCATATTGGAGGGGATGAGAGCCATGTGACTAAAAAGAAAGACTTCAACTATTTTGTTGAAAAAGTGGAAAAGATCGTCCAGAAACATGGTAAACGAATGATAGGCTGGGATGAAATCGCTACTGCAAACATCGATTCTACCTCGATTTCACAGTATTGGTCAAGTGGTGACAATGCCCAAAAAGCCGTTAAAAAAGGAATGCAGGTCATTCTCTCACCCGCGAAAAAGACCTATTTGGATATGCAATATGATTCACTTTCAAAACACGGACTGCATTGGGCGGCATATATTCCTGTTGATTCGGCCTATGTTTGGACTCCAGAGGAATATGAGGGTATTCCCATGGAAAACATTCTGGGTGTTGAGGCGCCTTTATGGTCAGAGACCATCAGCAATATCGATGAGCTGGAATATTTGGCATTTCCACGCGTCATCGGATATTCAGAGCTTAGTTGGTCTACCAAGGAAAATCGGGATTGGGAAAGCTTTAAAGTACGATTAGCTAACCAAGCCCCTTATTTGGATCGAATGGATGTCAAATACTATGCTTCACCCTTAATCGATTGGAAAAAGAGTAGATATACCTATGAAGAGATAAACAAGGACTAATTAACCAGCGCATTCCCATTTGTTTTGGAAATGCCTTAAACACACTAAGAAATGAAAAAAACAGTATTGCTACTAATTTGGTCTATTGGTATGGTTTCTTTTGCGCAAACAGCAATCGATACTGTCCAAAAGGCCGAGATATCGACCACCATGCAGAGTGTTAACATCAATGGAAGAACCATTTACCTAACAGCTCGGGCAGGAACTTTTGAAGTTCGCGATGAAAATAACAAACCTATTGCTTTAATGGGGCACACCTATTACTCCAAGGGTGATGATAAACGTTCTGCTACTTCACTAAAAAGACCTATTGTCTTTGCCTATAATGGCGGACCGGGTTCATCTTCGTTCTGGTTGCATATGGGGGTTTTGGGACCCAAAAGAATTGTTGTAAATGACCCCGTTTCAACACCAGCGGCACCTTACAAAATCACGAACAACAACTATTCAATTTTGGATGTTGCCGATTTGGTAATGATAGATCCCGTGGGCACCGGATTAAGTGTGCCAGTTGGTGAAGCTAAATTCGAGGATTTTTGGGGCGTTGACCAGGATATAAGAAGTCTTTCGCTATTTATTACCCAATTTTTGATCGAACACAATAGAATGAACAGTCCAAAATATCTATTAGGCGAAAGTTATGGTACCTTTCGTAATGCGGGTATAATGAACAGGTTATTGGGGCAAGGAATCGCAATGAACGGGGTAATAATGGTTTCGGCCGTCTTTGACCTTAGAACCCTGCTCTTTCCACCTAATGATGACCTCCCTTATATTGTACATTTCCCAACCTATGCGGCCACGGCCTGGTATCACGACATGATCGAGGATAAACCAGAGGATTTATATATATTCTTGGACGAAATACGCGATTTCACAGAAAATGAATATACCCCTGCCCTATTCAAAGGAGATCAATTGTCAACCAGCGATAAACAGGAAATAGCTTCAAAATTAGCAGCCTATACAGGTACTTCTTCAGCTTACTGGACAAAAGCCGATCTTCGGGTAACCGCAAGCGAGTTTTTTGCCGAGTTTTTGAGGGATAAAGGTGAAATCGTAGGTAGATTGGATTCCAGGTTCACTGGAATCAATCAGGATTTATTAGCACAGGACGGAAGCCATGACCCACAAAGTTCAGCTATATCCCCAGCATATATTACGGGCTTTTTGGATTATTTGCACAGAAGTTTAAAAGTAAATAAAAAGCTTACCTATTCTATCACTGCAGGTCGTCGCGAAGGTTTTAAATGGGATTGGTCCCATGAAGGCAACAAGCGTTGGGGAACACAAGCTGCCATCAACACAGGGATTGATATGGCACAGGCCATGTCTAGGGATCCAAATATGAAAGTGTTGATCCTTAATGGTATTTATGATATTGCCACTGTTTTTTATGGGGTTGAACATAGCATCAACCACTTGGGACTAACCAAGGAAATAAAGGACAATATCATCATGAAATATTATGAAGCGGGCCATATGATGTATACCCATCAACCTTCCTTGGAAAAATTCAAAAAAGACGTTGCTGAATTTATAATTGAAACATCCAATTAAACAAAAAAGCCCTGAATTTTACTTCAGGGCTTTTTTTATATCCTATATACTAAATTTATTCCTCTTCTTGTGTGTCTTCGGAATCACTGATAAATTCGGTGATACCCTGCTCATGGAGTATATTATACCACTGTATGACCTTCTTTATATCACTTGCATATACGCGATCTTCATCATAATCAGGGAGAACCTCAAAAAAATACTCCTCTAATTTAAGTTTGTCTTCCTTATGGCCTATTGAGGTCTTACCCCCCTTTTCCTTTAGCTGTATTTTCTGGAACACTTCACCCAACGGGATTTCCTCTTCTAAAGTATAGATGGCAATTTCAGATAGAACGCTTACATTGCTATGGGCGCTAATGGTAATTCGTTTCCTATCTAACAACGATTCTGCGACAAAACCGGAACGGGTTTGGGTCAGTAATTGATATAACCCTGGTTTTCCACCTATCGACAATATTTTATCCAAACTCATTCTCTAAATTTTTCAGCTGCAAAGATGCTACATTAAACCTAATAATCACCTTAATTTATCTCGCTTTTTTCAAATTGGGGAAACGCATCCGATATTCCACATCAATTTTACCTTTTGATATATTGTTTAGTCTCCCTTTCAATAATCTTTTCTTTAGTGATGACAGTTTATCTGTGAATAGGATGCCTTCAATATGGTCGTATTCGTGTTGGATTATACGAGCTAAAATACCATCATAGGTTTCCTTATGTTCATTAAAACTTTCATCCAGATAGGAAATGGTAATGGTATCCTTTCGTGAAACATCCTCGCGGATATCAGGAATACTGAGACAACCTTCGTTAAATACCCAATCCTTCCCGTTCTCATCCTCCATTTTGGGATTTAAGAATACCTTCTTAAATCCTTTAATAGCGTTTCGTTCTTCTTCGGCGAGTTCCTCATCCTCTGCGAAAGGAGTGGCATCTATCAAAAAGAGCCTAACCGGCAAGCCGATTTGTGGGGCTGCCAAGCCTACTCCATTGGCATTATACATGGTCTCCCACATGTTTGTAATCAACTCTTTAAGTTTAGGATAATCTTTATCCATGTTTTTACATACTTTACGTAGGACGGGGTCGCCATAAGCAAGAATTGGTAATACCATTTATTTTTTATTTAAATAGGCCTGTAAAATCAGGGTTGCACTTATCTCATCTACCAACGCTTTGTTTTGACGTTGTTTTTTTTTAATACCTCCATCAATCATTGATTGTAATGCCATTTTCGAGGTAAACCGCTCATCTTGCCTTTCAATGGGAATATCCTTGAACGTTCGACCCAAATGCTTAAGGAACGGCCTTATTAATTCTTCAGCTTGCGAAGGTGTATTATCCATTTGCCTGGGTTCGCCAACAATAAATTTTTCCACGCTTTCTGCCGAAACATACTTTTTTAAAAATTCAATAAGGTCAACTGTTTTCACTGTTGTAAGACCAGAGGCTATCAACTGAAGTTCATCTGTGACCGCGACACCGGTACGTACCTTCCCATAATCCAAAGCAACAATTCTACCCAAATTCAATTTTTTGGCAAAATTAAACATAAATTGTTATAAGTGTAAAAACCAGTGACAATTTAGGTACATAGCCCTTATATTTGTCAAAATTTTAAGATAGGAAATGACCGAACTCAGACAGACCATTGAAAAGGCATGGGATAATAGGGCACTATTAAAGGAATCAGCTACCCAGGTCGCCATTCGCAAAGTAATTGATTTATTGGATGCCGGAGAACTACGATGTGCAGAACCAAATGAAAACGGGTGGCAAATAAATGAATGGGTAAAAAAAGGGGTCGTGCTTTATTTCCCGATCCAAAAAATGGAAACCCTTGAGGCAGGGATTTTTGAATATCATGATAAGATTCCACTTAAAAAAGGATATCAGGAAAAAGGTATAAGGGTTGTACCCCATGCCGTTGCCAGACATGGTGCCTATATCTCAGCGGGAACCATTTTAATGCCGAGCTATGTGAATATAGGGGCATATGTAGATGAAGGCACCATGGTAGACACTTGGGCTACCGTTGGCAGCTGTGCCCAGATAGGAAAAAATGTGCATTTAAGTGGAGGTGTGGGTATCGGTGGTGTTCTTGAACCACTACAAGCC
>JAHHKH010000118.1 GCA_018679695.1 Maribacter sp. | reverse complement strand
ATATAACACTGCCTATATCACCCTAAGTCAGGACGAACTTGATTCCAATAATTATCAGAAAGGCGATACCGAAGGTTTTGTAAATTACGGACTTACCCTTTCTGGAATCTGCTTTGCCGTAATATTTATTGAAAACAAGGAAGAAGGCATCATTAAAATTTCATTCCGCTCAGAAGGCGATTTCTCTGTAAATGAATTTGCTCGTACACATTTCAATGGAGGTGGACATACGAATGCCGCTGGTGGTCGAAGTGATGTTTCGCTTAGTGAAACTGTTGCCCATTTTATTTCACTATTAAAAGACTATAAAGAACAATTGCACCAATGAAACTAGTTCTCCTAATTATAGCGACCATAGTTTTAATCGGTTGTGGAGGCCCAGAACCTCGACGTCCAATAAAAGTCAAGAGCAGTAGCTTCAATGCTTCCGTTGAGAGAAGTAAAAAACTTCTGGCCCTTGAGGAAAGCATGATCAATACAATTATTACCAATGACTCTTTACATGAATATAGAAATAGTGCGGCCGGGGCGTGGTATTATTATGAACAACGCAATGAAAATGCAACCTATACACCACAACCAGATGATTTGGTAACGCTCACCTATAATGTAATGAGTTTTACCAATGATACCATCTATTCCCAGGAAGAAATCGGTATTTTAAAATACAAGGTAGACAAGCAAGAACTGTTCCCCGGGTTACGCAATAGTATAAAGCTTTTAAAGGAGAAGGAAACAGCTATTTTCTTATTTCCCTCCTCGTTGGCTTATGGTTACCATGGCGATAACAATAAAATTGGAGTCAATATTCCGATTAAATCAAGAATAACAATTTTAAAAATCGAAAAACAACAAGATAGTATTCAAAATTAAAATGAAAAAAATGAAAAGAACGTATCTATTCGTATTAACCATTGTATTGGCCTTGGCGAGTTGCAAAACCGGTAAACATGCAGATTTAGGTGATGGTGTTTTCGCTGATATCCAAACGAACAAAGGTGATATCATCGTTAAACTGGAACATGATAAAACTCCGGTTACTGTCGCAAGTTTTGTCTCCTTAGCTGAGGGCACTAGTCCGTTTGTAAGTGATCAATATAAGGGTAAAAGGTATTTTGATGGCCTAGTTTTCCATAGGGTAATGAAAGATTTCATGATCCAAGGTGGTGACCCCACCGCTAGTGGTAGTGGTGGACCAGGTTACAAGTTCAAGGATGAGTTCAACGATTCATTGACCCATCATAAGGCCGGAATTGTATCGATGGCGAATCCCGGGCCGCCTGACACGAATGGGAGCCAATTTTTCATCACCCATAATGAAACCCCTTGGTTAAACAATAGGCATACGGTTTTTGGTGAGGTGTTAAAAGGTATGGATGTGGTTGATTCAATAGCCAATGTAGCCACATCACAAGCCCCTCAAAAGGACAGACCGGTGGTTGATGTGGTTATGAATACCGTCGAAATCATCAGAAATGGTAAAGAGGCAAAGAAGTTCGACGCCGTCCAGGTCATGACCGATTATTTTGCCGAAGAGGAAGTACGTTTGGCCAAGGTGGAAAAAGAAAGACAGGCCAGAAAAGAAGCTTATGATAAAATGTTGCCCGAATTTGTAAAGGAATTGGAAGAAACCAAGATGAAGGCAGAGGCCTTACCTTCTGGTTTACAAATTCTTAGTTTGGTTGACGGGAAAGGTGAAAAACCAAAAATAGGACAACAAGTAAAGGTGTTTTACGCCGGTTATTTGGAGAATGGCACCTTGTTCGATAGTAATATTGAAGAAATGGCCAAAAAGTTCAATACCTATGACGAAAGAAGAAAACAAGGCCGTGGATACGAGGCAACCCCAATGTTGTATAGCCCCGAGGCAAGATTGTTCCCTGGTTTCAAAGAAGGGTTATTGACAATGAAAATAGGCGATAAGATTCGCGTGTTCATGCCGCCCCACTTAGGATTGGGTGAACAAGGTGGTGGTCCTATCCCACCAAATTCCAACTTAATATTCGATATTGAGGTTACGGGTATAGCGGAGTAATCTTTTCCAATGAAAATAAAAAAGCCCTGATTTTTCAATCAGGGCTTTTTAAATTATTGTGAATTACTTTTTCCAATTCTGGGACTTCAATTTTAAGGTTGCCTTGAGAATATCCTTTTGCGAAATCTGGCCTACCAATTTCCCACCTTCGACAATAGGAAAGCGACGCCTTTTATCCTTTAGGAATTTATTAGCGGCATCAAAAATATTCATGTTACCGTCAATGGTTTCGACATTCTTGATCATCCGATTTTCAATCTTATCATCTTCCATGGGCATATTGTAATACCTACTTTCGCTAATATGCTTTATACAATCGCCCTCGGAGATTATCCCGACCAACTCGTTTTTATCATTGACCACTGGTCCGCCCGATATTCTATTGTTGATAAGGGAATCAATGACCTCCTCGACCGATTGATCCGGTCTAAAGGTAATCAGCTTTGTGGTCATATAGTCACTGACCTTTAAAGGTATATCCTCTGTTGAATTTTGATTCTTTCTAGCACCTTGAAAGCTCTTGATCCCCATAATATTCGATTTAGCAATTACTTAAAGTTACTGAATTTTAAGGAGTTGCATAGAAAGATTTTGTTAATTCATGTTGAAACGGGTTAAAAAGCCGGTTTCAACTCTTTGGAATATCCTTTAGAATTTCACGTATGAACTTCCAAAATTTTTGGACGGAAGTTATGCTAGCCCGCTCATCGGGAGAGTGAGCACCTCGAATGGTTGGCCCAAAGCTGATCATATCCATTTCCGGATAATTCCGGCCCAAAATACCACATTCCAAACCGGCATGGCAGGCCACTACATTGGGCTTAGCTCCGAAAAGGGATTCGTATTTACCTTCCAATACCCTTAAGATCGCCGAGTCGGGGTTGGG
>JAHHKH010000161.1 GCA_018679695.1 Maribacter sp. | reverse complement strand
GTTGAATTAGTGGTTTCAAGACAAACAGAGTTAGGTTATGAAGTAATCATTAATCACCACCATAAAGGTTTGGTATATGCCGATGAGATATTCAAAAAATTAGCTATTGGGGATAATACCAAAGGAGTCATCAAAAAAATTAGGTCCGATAATAAAATCGATGTTTCGTTGCAGCCCTTGGGCGAGAAAATCCTAGAGCCCGCAGCAAAAAAAATATACGATCAACTTTTAGCTCATGGCGGATTTTTGGGTTTGCACGACAAATCGGACCCAGAGCTGATCAAGAATGAACTTCAAATGAGTAAAAAAACCTTTAAGAAAGGTATTGGGACTTTATACAAAGCAAGGAAGATCTTAATTAAAAATGATGGAATTCATTTAATCGGTTCTTAGAGGGTTATTAATTTGAACATACTTTTGTAAACGTTTGTGAATCAACCCCATATCGATGAAATATATCGATAATTCTAGGCTAAACCACAAAAAGTCATACTTTTACAACTTTAATTTAAATTATTGTCAAATCATTAAACATTTTTGGTTAACTTTAGCCGATTAGACCCCTAAAACCCTAAAATCAAATGCCATTTATAGAAGAAAGCGATTTACTCGAATTGCACAAGGACATAGACAAAGCGCAGATAATTAACGAGCGACTTTTAGATCAAATAAAAATTAAGAACAAGGAGCTTAAAAAAAGCAAAATCCAGCGTAACTTTTTAGCGGGGATTACGGGATTATTCCTTATCGGTACCTTAGGTATATTATCCTATACTGCTGGTTTAACTACCTCTAACAGCTTTGAAAACAGTAATAATCTTTTGGTTTCGATAGATAGTTTAGAAGCCCATAAGGCAAGAATCGATAACCTAAGGCAACAAAATGAGGAGTTGAGTTTGGTGAAGGAGTTTTACTTGGCCAAGAATTTTTTAGAAAAGGAAAAGATTTACTCTGTTCAAATAAAATCGTTTGTTGATAACAACGTGACTTTGGCATCCGAAGCATTAACAAATACACTTTTCGTAAAGACGAATCCATTCTATTCTTATTCACTTGGGAATTTCGAAACCTTGCAAGAAGCACAAAGGTTCCGCAAGCAATTGGTAGATTTAGGGTTTAACGATGCCTTTGTCGCTTCATACAAGGAGGGCAAACGTTTACAAATAGAAGACCCGTATTAGATTGCCGAAATTATCTGCATGGATCAACGCGGCTAGATTAAGGACACTTCCACTTTCAGTATCAGGAATATTAATCGGCACAGCACTTGCCAATTTCTATGGTGAGGGTAATAATTTTATTTTCATACTGGCCCTATTAACGGCTATAGGTCTTCAAATTACATCGAACTTCGCCAATGATTATGGTGATGGTGTAAAGGGAACTGACAATGAGGAAAGAATAGGGCCGAAGAGAGTCCTACAGAGCGGTTTACTTTCACGCAGGGAACTCAAAAGAGGGATCATAGTCTCAATTATCATCAATATCATTTTAGTTGTCACGGTTGTGTATTTGTCATTCGGATTACAGAACATTGAATACATACTTTTGTTCATTGCCTTGGGGGGACTAAGTATTTGGGCGGCAATAAAGTATACAGTGGGGTCGTCTGCCTATGGATATCGGGGACTGGGTGATGTATTCGTATTCGTATTTTTTGGATTATTAGCTGTAGTGGGATCCATGTTTCTATATACTAAACAGATTACTGCGATGTCAATTTTACCTGCTATTTCCATTGGGGTCTTGAGTACAGCGGTTTTAAATTTAAATAATTTAAGGGATCATGATTCGGACAAGAACGCCTACAAAAATACCCTTGTGGTTCGAATGGGATATGCAAATGGCATCATATACCACACGATTCTAATAATAATTGGAATAGTAAGTATGCTAGCTTTCGTGATACTGAATTTGGCATGTTATGCACAGCTGGTACCCCTTGTGGTTTTCATTCCGATTCTGCTACATTTGGGAAGAGTCCACAAGGTTGAAAACCCGTCTTTGTTGGATCCTGAACTAAAGAAGTTGGCCTTGAGTATCTTTATGCTGGCGATCTTGTTTTATATCAGTAATAATATTTTTTGTAATTTTGAGTTATAACTACTTAAACTACTACTGCCTTGGAACAACCTATTAAAATACTTATCGTTGAAGATAATGTGATCATTGCCGACGATATGCAATCCATGCTAGAAGAGATTGGGTATGAGATCGTTGACAATGTAATCGTTTATGAACAAGCCGAAAAAGTTTTAAAATCGGAACAAGTTGATCTTGTTTTGATCGATATAATTTTAGCCTCGGATAAGACTGGAATTGATCTTGGAAAACATATTCGCGAGAATTATGATATTCCATTTATTTTTGTAACATCAAACTCCGATAGAGCAACAGTCGAAAATGCCAAAACCGTGAAACCCAATGGTTATCTGGTAAAACCTTTTGAACAGCAAGATTTATATACTTCCATTGAAATTGCACTTTCCAATTTTATCTATGGTACGGCCAAATCCTCCGAAGATGGGAATGTGAGTGATGATGACGTACCTATGTCCAATTCCGTTTTAAAGGATTCCATATTTGTTAAAAAACAGCACTTATATTATAGGATACAATTTGGCGATATTCAGTTTATAAAAGCGGATAATGTTTATTTGGAAGTGAATACCGTCGATAAAAAATTCTTAGTGCGCTCTCCCTTGAAAGACTATTTGGAAAAGTTGCCAAAGAACAAGTTTTATAGGGCGCATAAATCATATATTGTAAATGTGGATCATATAGATGCCATCAATTCAAGGGATATTATGATCAATAATAATCTAATACCCATTTCGAAAGATTTTAAGGAGTTCATCATCTCATCAATGAATTCGTGATAACTCATTTTCCAAAGTATTAAAAGAGGCGCATTCGCGTCTCTTTTTGATTGCAATAATGGCAAGTGAATCATAAACCACAGGATTCTGCAACTTCACAACATTTAATTCCAAGGGCTACAGTTTGCCGCTACAATTGCGATGTGATGCTGTATGGAATAGTACGTCACTAAAAAATTGTTTTGTTCATTTTCATCTAGTGTTCTCTTCGAAGAGTTTTGATTAATAAGATAAGTCACTTCTGATTTTGGATAATTTTCTACTATTAAGGCTTTAAATTAACACGCCATTTCCTGGGATGAACTTTTCGCTTAAAAACTCCATGAAATGCATGAAAATCCGTTGAAATGCACTTGAATCGACAAATATTTATTTTCACAACAAAAAATGAGGGTTACACAACAATAATGTAATACCAACACTTCTATATTTTACATTTGAGGAACAAATTGCTTCCCCAAAGCTTACCTTTTACTTACCAAGAAATGCGAGCTGTTTTAAGCTTGGAATCTTATGTATTTTTTTGAATTTTGAATGCAAATTGTATTTGTTCATATTCAATTCAATACTAATATTAATGGTGTTTAATAAAATTTACGAGAACAATCACTGTTGTAAATAATGGTTTTAATCCCATTATACCTATACAAATGGCGGGTTTGGTTTACAACAAAAATTTAATGAAACCATCTTTTACCTATAAGTTTGGTTTTGTTTTAAATCGAATATGAAAAAATCGCTTGGCAAATCCTTTATTCTTAGCATTCTATGCTTCATTATTTCTATGAACATCTTTTCACAGGATTCGGTTCCTCTTGTTGATGATGTTTACCAGAACTTTCAGAACCAGGATCAAGCTGTAGAGCGTTTTTCATTTTTCTTCAATACGCCAAACAGATACAATCTGAATTCACCTTATGATTGGTTGGATTCTGTGAACCAATACTTGAGTGATGCGATAAAAAGAAAGGACACTGTGGCAATTAGGCACTATATGCTTATTCAATCGCAAGTTTATTATGACCTAGGGGATTACAAAAGAAGTTCGAACATCTCAAGTGAACTATATGATATTAAGGATAAGTTTAATCTTGATTTCAAAGCCAAATTATTGGGCTTAATGGACAGTACTTTTTCCCAGTTGGGCTTATATACCGAACAAATAGATATTCGCAACGAAAAGAAGGAACTAGGCATTATTGAGGATATTGCTTTTTATGACATTTATTCCAATTTAGGATTGCACAATAAAGCAATGAAAGATTATATCATGCAGGCTAGAAAGACCTTTGCCGATGATGATCTGTTTAATTTGGCAAAATATCATAATAACATTGGCAATTATTTAAGGCTGGATAATTCCCCTGCTGTAGCTCTCAAGAAATTTAAGGAAGCGAAAGGTCATTTGACCGTATTTCTGAACAATATCACTTTGGTTAAAACAGAAAGTGAATTGATCAGTGCCAATAGCCTGATGGGGATTATCGATGGGAATATCGGAAAGTGTTATTCCGAATTGGGGCAATTTGAGCTCGCCATACCTTATTTAGAGTCGGCGATCACCGCCATTAGCGAAAATAGCAAGGGTAAGTTTTCTTCTGAAATCGTAGAAAATACTTTGGAAATCGCCAATTGCTACCTGCAATTGGAGAATTATGAAAAGGCCGTGGAATACTTAAGTTCAGATTTAAATTCAAATAAAACAGATCATATTCTAACACGTAATAGATTGTTATCATCCTATTATGATAGAACGGGCGATTTTCAAAATTCAGTTTTGTACCTCAAACGTAATATGCGTATTAGGGACTCTCTAGATACTAATGAATCTGAACTTAGAAAGCAGCAATTGGCCACGGTAATGGGCCGTGATATGGCTAATAAGGATGCCACATTGGAAGCTCAAAAACAAGATCTTGAGAAACAACGATTGGAAATGTCTGCCCAGGATGAGAAAATCAACTTAGTCTTCATTTCCCTCGTTTTTACACTTTTAGGCTTTGCAGGTTTGGTTTATGCCTATCTTAAGAGTATTAAGAACCAACGACTTATTGCTGAACAAAAACATATAATTGAAAATTCCTTAATTGAGAAGGACTCATTATTGAAAGAAATTCACCATAGGGTAAAGAATAATCTGCAGATGGTTTCCAGTTTATTGAGTCTCCAAACCAAAAATACCCGTAGTAAGGCTGCCATTGAGGCGCTGGAAGAAGGTAAGAGTAGGGTAAAGGCCATGGCATTGATCCATCAAAAACTCTATCAGAACGACGATCTCTCGGTAATTGAAATGCAGGGTTACATAGAGAGTTTGATCAATAGTGTGCAATCTGTTTATAAAAAAGGGGGTCATAATATCAACATCACTATTGATGCCGAAGGCGTTGAGCTTGATATTGATCGTGCTATACCTTTTGGATTGATGTTGAACGAATTGGTCTCTAACTCTTTTAAATATGCTTTTCCGCATAATGAGGATAATGGCAAAATCTATATCCATCTAAGAAAGCAAAATGGGCAAGAAGGCTTTTTTGAATATACCGATAATGGCGTGGGATTGCCTGAGGATACCGATGAAAGGGCACAGTCTTCCATGGGGATCCGCCTAATGAACCGTTTGGCAAACCAGTTGCAGACCCATTTAAATGTAGATAAAACATCGGATGGAGTACGATTTTGGTTTAACTTTAAGTAGAGTTCAGTAAATTTGAGGTATTAAATACTTCAAAAATGAAAATTACTTTTCTTGGGCATGCTTCACTCCTAATTGAAGCTGAAAAATCATCAATTTTAGTAGATCCATTTATTTCAGGGAACGAAAAGGCCTCTGGAAAAATCAATCTTCAGGATTTGAATCCTGATTATATCCTCGTTACACATGCTCACCAAGACCACGTTTTGGATGTTGAAACTATAGCCAAATCTTCAGGAGCCGTGATTGTAAGTAATTATGAAATAGCTATGTACTATGAAGCTCTAGGATTAAAGGCACATCCTATGAATCATGGGGGCAATTGGAAATTCGATTTCGGGAACCTAAAATATGTCAATGCTATCCATACATCCTCTTTTCCTGATGGCACTTATGGCGGCCAACCTGGCGGATTCGTTATTTCAACCGAGGGCAAACATATTTACATTGCCGGGGATACCGCTTTGACAATGGATATGAAGCTCATTCCAAATACTACTATATTAGATCTTGCTATTTTGCCGATAGGCGATAATTTCACTATGGGAGTTGATGATGCGGTTATCGCTTCGGACTTTGTTGCATGCGATACGATTCTTGGTTACCACTATGACACTTTTGGGTATATTGAGATTGATCATGATTTGGCCATTAATAAATTCAGTACAGCAGGCAAGACATTACATTTATTGGAAATCGGGGCGTCAATCACTATCTAACTTGGCTGCGTAAAACTATCCTATGCAGGAGTTTGGGGAAAAACCGTTTAAGATAAATTCCTTTTACTTCCCCTTTACCAATGTAGGCTTCGAATTTCTTACGTTCGATGGCACGAATCATCTTTCTGGAGAAAACCCTTGCAACCAATCCGTTTTGGGTAGCCACATCATCTTTGACCTGTAGGCTCCCATCAGCGGTAAGGGCATTCTTTGCGACATTGGTCTTTACGAATCCAGGACAGATTAAGGTAACCTCTATTCCGTCTTTTTGATGTTCCATGCGTAAAACATCGAAAAAACCGTGCAAGGCATGTTTGGCCCCACAATATCCTGATCGATAGGGAGAACCGAATTTGCCCATTAAACTGGTGACCGTTACGAAATGTCCCTTTTTGTGTTTAATAAAATAGGGAAGAAGACTCTTGGTCAATGCCACGGTACCTAAATAATTAATATCCATTAGTTTTTTATAAACTTCAAGCTCAGTGTCTATTATCAAGGAACGCTGGCTAACGCCCGCATTATTGACAAGAATATCAATTTCATTGAAGAAAGAGTATGCTTTTATTACTTTCTGACCCATGTTATTGAAATCATTTAAATCTAGTGGCAATACCTTTATATTGTCACTATGGGCACAATTGTTCTTTACCTGATTGAGTGCATCTTCATCCCGTGCCGAAATAATCAGCCTGCATCTTCTTTGGTCCAGCGCTAGTGTTAATGCTTCGCCGATTCCCGAGGAGGCGCCGGTAATCCATACTACTTTGCCATCTATCCTTTGCATTTCTTTGGTTTTTAGACCTAAAATATAGTTAAATTTGGCAGCAACATATGAAGGCCTCGATTAAAAAATACAAGTTGGATTTTAAAAGACCTAGTGGAACCTCTCGGGGAATTCTTACGAAGAAGGAAACATGGTTCTTGATTTTGGAAAACAAAGGGCAATATGGTATTGGTGAATGCGGTATGTTCAAAGGTCTAAGTTTTGATGATGTCCCGGAATTTGAAAAAAAACTTATTTGGCTATGCGATAATATTGAAAAAGGGAAAGTTTTTTTATGGAACGAATTGAGATCCTTCCCTAGCATTCAATTTGGACTGGAGCAGGCCTTTTTATCGCTTGGGTCAAAAAATCCCTTTGTATTGTTTCCATCGGATTTCACAAAGAATGAGGCCCCAATCCCTATTAATGGTTTAATCTGGATGGGGGAGAGGGAATTTATGATGGAACAGATCCAACAAAAATTGGAAGAAGGTTTCGCTTGTATAAAAATGAAAATAGGAGCCATTGATTTTAAGGCAGAAATCTCACTCCTGGAAGCCATCAGATTAAAATACCCCCGGGATCAGATCGAATTGCGTGTTGATGCGAACGGTGCATTCCGACCAGAGGAGGCGATAGGGAAGCTCCAGGTTTTGTCAACCTTTGATTTACATTCCATTGAGCAGCCTATTAAACAAGGGAATATAAAGGAGATGAAATCGCTATGTGAAAATACACCCTTGCCCATAGCACTTGATGAAGAATTGATAGGTGTGGTCCATATAACTCAAAAGGAGGAATTGCTACAAACCATTAAGCCTCAGTACATCATATTGAAACCAAGTTTAGTGGGTGGTTTTAAGGGAAGTAGCGAATGGATTACAATTGCCGATAATCTCGGAATTGGTTGGTGGATTACAAGTGCCCTTGAAAGCAATATCGGGTTGAACGCAATCGCACAATGGACCTACACACTACAAAATCCTATGCCACAAGGTTTAGGAACGGGCGGACTTTTTTCAAATAATTTTGATTGCCCATTACAAGTTAAAAATGGATATATTTATCACAGGAACAACCAAGGCTGGAAAGCTGATTTAATAGCGGATTTATGTTTATAGAACAAGGTTATAAGGGCAATATTGGATTATGGAAATATTGGGTGCCTATTCTAGGGTTTTCCGCTTTGATGCTGGTTAACTATGTAATGACCATCAATTCCCCTGAAGATATAGACGTCATGATGAAAAATTTCATTGACCAAGTTGGGCTTAATGTATTTTTTATTTTGGCGATTGGCCCTCTTGTTGCAGGATTCTTTATTATACTCGGATGGGTATATTTGGTTCACGGGCAGTCGATAACATCATTGACTACTTCCCGAAAAAAAGTAGATTGGAAACGTATTCTATTTGCTTTTGGACTTTGGGGAGGTATAACGGCTGTAATGATCTTTGCGGATATTATGCTGTCGCCTGAGGATTATGTTTTTAATTTTAAACCTATTCCGTTTTTGATATTGGTGGTAATGGCGGTCATTTTGATCCCGCTTCAGACAAGTTTTGAGGAATACATGTTTCGAGGCCATCTGATGCAAGGCTTGGGAATTATGGTCAAGAATAGGTGGTTTCCTTTAATTATAACCTCAGTACTTTTTGGGATAATGCATGCGGCGAATCCTGAAGTAGGGAAAATGGGTTTTGGCATTATGATTTTCTATATTGGCACCGGTTTCTTTTTAGGTGTTTTAACGCTGATGGATGAGGGTCTTGAACTTGCCCTAGGCTTCCATGCTGCCAATAACCTCACAGCAGCTTTGTTGGTTACCGCGGACTGGACTGCTTTTCAAACAAATTCTATTTACAAGGATGTTTCCGTACCAACCCTGGGGTGGGATATCTTAATTCCGGTTTTAGTAATATATCCTATTCTATTGTGGGTGTTTTCCAAGAAGTACGGTTGGACCAATTGGAAGGATCGATTGACGGGAAAGGTGATGGACAAGGATATTTATCTAGCACAAAACGCAGATGCCACCGACATATAGGAGAATACATCCCAGATT
>JAHHKH010000150.1 GCA_018679695.1 Maribacter sp. | reverse complement strand
CTTTTAGACAGATCATTCCGTACCAAATCAACGATCATAATATTTTCAGCCCTTTCTTTTGGGTCTTCTTTTAGTCGCTGTTTCAAGGCAGCGTCTTTTTTGGCATTAAATGACCTTCTAGAGGTCCCCTTAATAGGTTGCGAGATGATTTCATTACCTTCCTTTCTTAAATATCGTTCGGGTGAAGCCGAGAGCAGAAATTTATCATTATATCGTAAGAATGTTGCAAATGGAGCTTTTGAAATGGAATTTAATTTTTGATAGGTGCGCAGCGGATCAATACTGGTATTTTCTGCATAAAACTCCTGGCAAAAATTAGCTTCATAAATATCCCCGCGATGAATATGTCGTAACATTTCATCGGCACGCCTAAAATATTCATCCTTAAAAACACCTAGTTTAATACGAATGTCCTTTGTGGTTTTAATTCCCTTGCCCTGGAATTTACCCTTAATAGCCTCAAAGTCCTGTTCAATCTCATCATTGACCATGTTCAAATAGTTAAATTCTAAGGTATTACCATGTATTTTAATGATTTTTTTAGGTTGAAAAAACAGAAGTTCTGGAAAATGCAGTCGATCATGGTTGTTTGATGATAAACTTTCCACATCATTTTTCAAATCATAGGAGAGATAACCAAAAATCCAGTCCTTGGTTTCAGTCTGGTACTCCTTTAAATTTACAAAAGCATCCCGTGCATCGGTTTGAAGAACCGTTAGTGCATCTACTGCCAAGATGGCGTCAAATGAACTATACTTATTTGTGTGCGAATTACTTTCCAACCACACAATTTCATCAAACTGTTGCGACCATTGAAGTAATCGCTCCTTAAATTCAATATTGTCAATTAGACTAAAAGAACGCTTTGTACGCACCTTAAGGTAATTCAGAGATAAACGCTTTCAAGGCCTTTGCATGGGCATTTGATAATTCAGGGTCAACAATGCCTTTATCCTCATCAAAGTTGGTATAAAAAGAAGGTAGCGAAAAGGTAGCTACAATGTCTGCGCCCAGTCGCGGCAATGCATTTTTTACATACTCAAGGGCACCTATAGCCCCTCTTCCCCCTGGTGATGTGGACATCAAAAATACTTTGGTTTTATCCATATATTCTCTATCCATTCTTGAGAGCCAATCCAACAAATTCTTAAAATATGCCGAAGGACCTCCATTATGCTCGTTTACTGAAAGAACCAAGGCATCCGCAACGGCAATTGCAGTATTCATTTGAACGATAGCCTCCGGAAAACCGAGTTGTTTTTCGCGATCTTCGCTATACATGGGAAAGGTATGATTGGCCATATTCAGTAGTTTCACCTCTTGACCATTGATTTGGGAGATTGTATATTTTACTAATTTGAAATTTACCGACGTCGAGGAATTGCTACCTGCAAATGCCAATATCGAGGACATATTCGCTTTTTTAATGGTTGATTTAAACGAAAATACCGCAAAATATATCGTTATGCGAGTATTTTATCTAATTTTGCAGCGCAAAAGATCCAAATGCATTGTAATTCAGGTATATAGATAGGATTGAATTACGATGAATGTGAATACTTTAACTTTTATTATTCTTGGAAAAGAAAACTGCTAGATTATATTTTATCGATGCCATGCGGGCTTGGGCTATTCTCATGATGCTCCAAGGACACTTTATTGATGGTCTTTTGGACAATGCATTCAGGGACAATACAGACCTTACCTTTTCAATATGGAAGTACTTTAGAGGTATTACCGCCCCGGTTTTCTTTACGGTTTCAGGTTTTATTTTTACGTTTTTACTAATCCGTGTTCCTCAGCAGGGATTACAAAATCCAAGGGTCAGAAAAGGTGTGAAGCGTGGTTTACAACTGATCTTGATCGGATATTTGCTACGAA
The DNA here is from genome assembly GCA_018679695.1 of Maribacter sp. Classification (GTDB taxonomy): domain Bacteria; phylum Bacteroidota; class Bacteroidia; order Flavobacteriales; family Flavobacteriaceae; genus Maribacter_A. The sequence continues at coordinate 775 of JAHHKH010000150.1, read as the reverse complement.
CCAATCTTTTCGGAATGCTTAATGGGCATATTTACGATGCCTTTTATTTTGTGGATGTTTTACACTGTATCGGCCTTTCCTTACTCGGTATTATTGGTATTTACCTGATTTCACAAAATGGAAAAAAGTATTTGCTGCCACTGTTATTAATAGGAGTTACGGGAGTATTGTTTTTATTTGAACCCCTATATAAAGAATGGTCATTTGGCTTTTTACCCCAGGCAATGGCCAATTATTTTACCAAAGCCAATGGCTCTGTATTTACGATAATTCCATGGTTTGGTTACACTACCTTTGGGGCATTCATGTCGGTGCTGTTTACGAGATACAAGAATCACAGGTATTTGTACGGGTATGCCATTATATCATGCCTTTTAACCGGACTGGCTTTAATTTTCTTTTCTTCGGATTTCTTATTGGGACTTTCAGAAATTACAGGTATTCTGGTGTTTAAGGCTATAGCAATGAACAACTACCTATTTATTCGATTGGGCGATGTGTTCCTGGTTTTTGCCGTTTTTATGCTTTTTAGAGGTCTAATGACCAAATCAACCGTTTTGAAGATTGGGCAAAGCACACTATCTATCTATGTGGTTCATTTCATAATTCTTTATGGAAGCTTTACCGGGTTAGGCTTGTATCGATTCTTTCATCATGAATTGAATCCAGCAATCGCTATTTCGGGTGCCATTCTATTTATGATAGTTTGCTCCTTTATTGCGCTGGAATATGAAAAACACAAAGTAGCCCTAAAAATGCGGTTTATATCAGTGGT
>JAHHKH010000112.1 GCA_018679695.1 Maribacter sp. | reverse complement strand
GTACCAGGGATAATGGAGTTTGGTGTATTACCGCTAACAACGGTCTGCGCCGATCCTGCTATTTGAGTATCCACATAGGTCTTTACCGCATTTTGTGTTGGGAAGAGAATGGGCGAATTTCCTAGGGCCGTATTATCAGATTTATTTACTGCATCTTCTTTCAATGCGATTTCATTTGCATTTGTCTGAATGCTACTTGTATTGGTCGCAATATCACCCTCATTCACGGCAATTTCATTCAATACCGGGGTGTTGCTATAATAAGCTCCGCCGTTATCGGTAATGGCGTTCCCGGCAATAGTACTCACAATATTGGCCCCGGTAATAAATCCGGGCGTATTGCTAAAATTGCTCAATGTAATTTCATCAGTGTCCAAAGCCTCCAAACCCACGGCATTTTCAGCTATCTCATTTCTGCCAACAGCATCATTGCCAATTTTACTCTGTCCAATGGAATTATCCTGTATGTCATCCCCATTAATACCACCATCAACTATCTGTTCAGATCTTATGCTATTGGGGGCAACTTCAATATGATTGTTTTCACCATTGGGGGTTATGATCAGCGTACTGTTGGTATTTACCAGGGGCTCTGTGGTTAAATTGGGTATGCCGCCAACTTCTTCACAAATATTGATCCATTGTGACCCATCATAATAGTGCAGACATTGCAGATCGGTATTATATACGATTGCCCCGGCACTTGGTACAATGGCATTCATCTGTGTCGTATTTATTCGGGTAATGACCAAAACCCGGGAATCGCTCTCCAACTCCAATACCGATGCGGCATCAATATTTTGGGGATTGTCCCCAATTTTTATTTGACCTTTTACCGTACTACTAAATAAAAGGCCCACAAACAGAAGAAATAGTGCTCGTTTCATACTAAAAACAGTTTAGAAAAATGCGATTTTTAGGGGACTAACAAAAATATAATTATATGGTCACATACCTAACTTTAGCAGTTAAAATAAACGCTAATCGGGATAAAGGGCGCCATATTCAAGGCAAACGGTTTTAAGGGATGTGCAAAGGTCCTTTTTTAGTATCAAATACCCAATTGGTGAAAGGCAATAACAAATTAACAAAAGTTTAGAGCCGTCTGCTTTCATAAACCGTCAAGTTGTACGTTCTTTATGTCTCTTAAAATTATTTGAATGAAGTCATTTTTACTCGCGATTTGTTGCTTTTTATTTGTGTCAATAGGCTTTTCCCAAGAAGATGATCGCCGCTTTCTACGCGGACAAGTGCTCTATCGGAATTCGTTTGTACCCGATGAGAATGTTATAAATACAACAGCACAAACGGCAACCGTTACCAACGATAAAGGGGAGTTCATGATCAAGGTAAAACCGGGTGATGAACTTGTTTTTACGGCAATTAATTACCAATTGCGTATTGTCATAATTTCCGATGAAATATTGAAAAGAGGCAGGTTGGTAGTCGAGGTCAATGAAAAAGTGACGCAATTGGCTGAAGTAGTGGTAACCCCAGAAGACCAAGAGCGATTCCTAGAAGTAAAGAATGAGGAGTTCAAGGATTTTGAGTATGAGGAGGATCGTTCCACCGAAGTTGAGAATATCGCCACTCCACAACACCTAAGAGGTATGCGTGATGGTATTAACTTCGTGAATATTTTCAAGGCGCTTGTAAAGGCGAATACATCAGTGGAAGAGAAGCGACCAGCTTTAAAGATCAGCCAGGTAATGCGGCAGGTGTATGAGGATGAATTTTTTGTGAAGGACCTGAAATTACCACAAGATCAGATCGATGCCTTTTTGATATATTGTGATAGCAAACTGCCGGCACAAACACTGTTGAAAAAAGAAAATGAATTCGAGCTGATTGATTTTCTGGTGACCCATAGCAAAACATTCTTGAAGCAAATAAATGACGAGGAGTAGCATACTTCTGGTCTTTTTTGTTTTAATAGGTACCTCCTTGGGCGCCCAAACCCTTTTTACCAAGCAGATTGAAGGCCGGGTATATAGCGAAAGTGGGGATGTTGCTGCTACCCATGTACTTAACATTACTTCCCAGAAAGCATCGATTACCAATAGCGCTGGTTTTTTTTCAATTGCTGCAAAACTTAATGATACTTTGGTGTTCTCTGCGGTTCAATTCAAAAGAAAGACGATTGTAGTGACCCAAAGTGTTCTTGAGAGTAAATTGCTTTATGTGCCTTTGGAGGATGCAATTAACGAGCTCGATGAGGTTATTGTAATGCCTTATAATCTCACGGGCGATATGACAACCGATTTGGGGCGGACAGAAATTGAACCAGTGGTCACCGCTTCTACATTAGGGCTGCCCAACGCCTATGTAATTCCCCCTACCCAAGCAGAGCGTAAGCTGTACGAAGCCACTAGCGGGGGAGGAATATTGCCATTGAATCCCATACTCAACGCAATTACCGGGCGTACCAAAATGTTAAAGCAAAGAGTTGCCAGAAATGAAAAATACGAGCGCACCCAAAGGGTAAGGGCTTTTTATCCCGATTCGCTCTATAGTACCGAATTCAGGATTCCTGAGGAGAAAATAGCTGATTTTATGTATTTCTGCGAAGTCGACATTACTTTCCAGACGCTGGTCGATTCCCATGACCGGTTTAGAATATGGGAGTATATGCGAAAAAAGAGCATTGTTTATAGGGAGAACAATAACTTGGAATAGCACCTATTCTGGCACGGAGATTGCTTAATTTTGAATGATAAATGAGTAAAATGAACTATTTGAAAAAGAGTCTGTTTGTATTGATTTTACCGCTTCTGGCTTTTACGGTTGCGCATAAATTTTATGTCAGTGTCACCAATATCAATTACTCCGAAAAGGACCAGGCATTACAGATAACCTCACGCGTATTCATTGATGATTTTGAAGCGGTCCTTTTAGAACGTTACGGTATTGAAACCCATCTGGCGACCGATTCTGAGACCGCTCTGGCCGATGGGTACATCGAAAAATATCTAAGGACCAAATTCTTGTTGCATATAGACGGCGAACAAACAAAATACATTTTTCTGGGAAAGCAGTACGACAACGACGTTATGATCTGTTACCTCGAAATTCCGGATGTTGATTTAAGTGCTATCAAGTCAATCGAAGTGCAAAACGAACTACTTACCGACCTCTTCGATGAGCAGCAGAATGTGGTACATTTTAGGTTAAAAGGGAAGAAAAAAAGCTTCGTCCTCATCAAGGAGAATAATAAAGGAATGTTAAACTTGTAACAATTCCCAACAAATCCTTCAAAAAACTTTAAATTTCGCGATCAAAAAAATCAAAAAAATGAATAGAGTAAAGTATTGTATTGCTTCGGTTTTCTTCTTATTTGCCGCAGTAATGACTGCCCAGGAAGTTGAACAACAAGAAAAGGAACCAGGGCATACCAACCAGAGTAAATTCAAACAAATGTATGAGGAGTTTGCAACTCCCAATACCTATCGTTCGGCATCCGGGGCCCCGGGGCCTGATTATTATCAGCAGCAAGCCGATTATAAAATGGATATTGAATTGGATGATAAGAATGCCAAAATTTACGGCACCGAGACCATTACCTATACAAACAATTCACCCGATGATCTCGAGTTTCTGTGGGTTCAATTGGATCAGAATGTAAGGGCCAAGGATAGCAAATCACCATTGAGGGATGGTGGTGGAGTACCATTGGCTGAGCAACCCGGAGGTTTTGCCGGCAAGTATTTGAATGAACCTTTTGATGGCGGTTTCAATATTGAGTATGTGAAGGATGCTTCTGGAAAGCCATTGTCCTATACCATTAACCAGACCATGATGCGGGTTAACATTCCTACACCCTTAAAAAGTAAAGACCAAATTTCTTTTTCAATAAAGTGGTGGTACAATATTCCAAATCATACCGTTAATAGGGCTCGGTCGGGTTATGAGCATTTTGAAAAAGACGGTAATAACGCCTATGTTATCGCACAGTTCTTTCCAAGAATGGCTGTTTATAATGATGTGGAAGGATGGCAAAACCATCAGTTCTGGGGCAGTGGTGAATTTGCACTACCTTTTGGGGATTATGAGGTGAATATCACCGTTCCTGCCGATCATATTTTGGATGCCACAGGAGAGCTTCAAAATAGAAAGGAAGTCTTTACAAAAGAAATGATGAAAAGATACGAGCAGGCAAAAAAGTCTTATGACAAGCCAATGATCATTGTAACCCAGGCCGAAGCTGAAGCTGCAGAAAAAGGTTTCTCCGAGAAGAAGAAAACCTGGAGATTCAAGGCGCAAAATGTTAGGGATTACGGTTTTGCCACTTCCCGTAAATTCATTTGGGACATGCAAGCCGTAAGGGTAGGGAGCAAGGATGTAATGGCTGTTTCGTTATATCCCAAGGAAGGTAATCCCTTATGGGAAGAGTATTCTACCAAAGCCGTCGTACAGACACTTAAAACCTATTCAAAACATACTTTTGATTATCCTTATCCAAAGGCTATCTCGGTACATGCCAAAAACCAAGGTATGGAGTATCCTATGATCTGTTGGAATTATGGAAGACCTAATGAGGATGGTTCTTACTCTGATCGGGTAAAATATGGTATGATCAGCGTAATCATTCACGAAGTAGGTCATAACTTCTTTCCCATGATTGTAAATTCTGATGAGCGCCAGTGGGGATGGATGGATGAAGGTTTGGATACTTTCATGCAATATTTAGCTGAACAAGCTTTTGGGGAGGCCAATCCAGAGGCTGTTGCCCCTAACAAAGCTTATCCTTCAAGAAGAGGGGCGCCTTCCAAGATTGTTCCTTATATGAGTGGTGATCAAAGTACGATCTCACCCATTATGTCAAACCCTGAAAATGTTTATCAATTAGGGCCAAACGCTTACGGTAAACCTGCAACCGCCCTTAATATCCTTAGGGAAACCGTTATGGGAAGGGAGTTATTCGACCATGCTTTCAAAACCTATGCACAGCGTTGGAAATTCAAGCACCCAACGCCTGAGGATTTCTTTAGGACTATGGAGGATGCTTCGGCTGTAGATTTGGATTGGTATTGGAGAGG
>JAHHKH010000119.1 GCA_018679695.1 Maribacter sp. | reverse complement strand
CAAAGGGAACAAGAATATTTTCCCCAGCCGGCCTTACATTCGCTTCAATTCGATCACCACTTTCCAATCGCCAATTTATGGGTGCTGTAAAGACATTATACGATTGCCAACCCCCATCAAGATTTCTTATGTAGGTTGCAAATAGCTGATTGAACATTTGTCGTACCCAGGGCCATTTAGGTCTTGGGGCAAAGGTGCCCCCTAGGCGTATATAGTGAACGCCTTTTCTTGGAACAAACCCCAAGGAGGGATCAAATCGTTCCCCTATTCGAGAGTAAACCATAGCTAAATCCCATTTGTCATTGGGGTAGTCAATTTTAAAACCAAAGGCCGACTTATCATCCATCAGATCTGCCCGATCGGTATATAATGCCCAAGCTCCTGCGATAAAATTTTTATCCCCATTGAACCTTGTAGTCTGAAAAGTGAAATCTGCCCCGGACATCCAACTACCTTTGCGATTCAAGGGATCACCAACAGAGGCAATAAAGCCCACTGAGCTTTCCCGCAGTACATTTTGCCTTACCCGCATTACGCCCATATTGGTAGCGTCATACGTTTGCTCATTAGAATCAAATGATTTGGTACGAATTCCTAATCCACCAAAAGCTGTTTTACCAATTCTGCCATTTAGTTTGGCTCCTGCCAAAATAGGGACTTCACCGTTCCCAAAAAGCCCAATTCTTCTACTGAAAAAAGGAAGTACCGTACTGCTACCCGTCCCAAATCCGAATTCAAAAATATCGGAACCCTCAAGAAAAAACGTCCGTTTTTCGGGAAAAAAAAGTGGAAATCGGGTTAAATTCGTTTGTCGGGTGTCTACCTCCGTCTCTGCAAAATCGGTATTTACGGTGAGTGTTGCCAATACATTTGGACTTAAACGCTGACTCATATCCAAACTTGGTTCCATTATGAAATTCGATGCTGCTCCAGCTCCGTTTTTGTTCAACTTACTAACTAGCGAAGGCCTTACATTCAGCCCAAGTCCATAATTGAATTCTGGAAGATCAGTCAGTAGACCCGCCCTGCTTGTTTGAATGAACCACTGATCGCGTTGCACATTGGCCCATCGTATGGTTTCTTGGTTTCTTTGTATTCTTCGTTCTACATTAAAACCCCAATTCGTAAGCCCTTTTTTAAAAGAAATACTTTGAATGGGTATACGAATCTCAACGGTCCACCCATCTGCATTTATGGAGGTACGCGCTTCCCATATGGCATCCCAATCCTCATTTTCTGATTCTCCGCGTCTTGATACCAATGCATCATAACGAGCTGCGAAGGCATTTACGGCAAAAATAAAACCGGACTGACCATCTAAAAAAGGGTCCAGAACTACTTTTATATGGTCTTCACTTGAAATATCGGCATCCCTCACTTTAGAGAACCGAACTATGTCATTTGGATTTGGGTCTTTACAATCGATTCCTATAACAACAGATTTTTCATTGGCAATTACTCGAACAAATGTTTGCGTGGATGGTATTCCTTTTTCAACGGGTTCCGTAGTGCGAAAATCATCTAAAATCTGCGCATTTCGCCAATCAGGCTCATCCAAAAGTCCATCTATCTTCATATCCCCTAAAATTTGGCCAGCTTTAAGGGAAGGTCTTTCGTTAGATTGGCCCATTAATATTGTGGTAGATACCACTAAAAAACAGAAAATAGGATAAAGTCTTTTCATGAGCAGACAGGCCGATCTTTAATTTATAATCCTTGTATTCCCGTTTAATTCCTAATTATTTGGGGGCATTCATAACTTCATTATTCTTCATTCGGTTCATATGCAACATAAAGGTTTTGAACCTTGGGCTCTTTTTCCGGAGTCAGGGAAAAGTATACTTGGATGATACCATTTTCAGTATGAATTTTAAAAATTCCCCTCAACTGGTTCCATGGCTCAATTTTGTCTATTTTCTTAATTCCCCCAGCTTTTTCAAAAATCTCCTGAAATTTCCTTTTACGATGATCACGGGATTCATCGAGATAGAAGTTCTCTGCAACTATTTCCTTTTCAATTGCTGTATCCCAGGTTTGGATCAACTGCTGTACTTGCTCTTGGCGCTTCGCTAATATATTTGATATAGGAAGTTGGCGAGGTTTCAATTCGGCGATTTCAAATAGTAGTTTTTCAATTTTGCCTGCTGGCAATGGGCCAGTATAGGTTAGGTTTCCAAATGCCATTATTCCAATACCATATTCTGGGTAAAAGACATAATTACTGCCAAAACCAGGTAGCGCCCCGCCATGCCGAACCCTTAAAATTGATTTGCAATCTTTCGAAATACTTAATCCGTAACCATAACCCGATAGGGCTGCACAAGGGTCACCATTAAAATCCACTGCACCTGAATTCAGTCTTGTAAATTGTGGCGTATGCATTTCCCTTAAAGAACTTCGCTTGATGGGGCCATTGTCCGGACCATTTTTGGGAGGCCAGGCAGAGAGGTGAAAACTAACATATTTTCTAAAATCCTCTATGGATGTGATTAAGCCGCCCATGGCGCCAAAAGATCCATCATGAAGCATGGGCTCTAACTTCCATTGCTCGTCTTCCCATCGATAACCTATTGCCAATAGTTCTTCGGGAATATTATTAAATTCCCAATAGGTATTGTTCATCCCTAGGGGTTTTAAAATGTGTTCCCGAATATACTCCTGATAAGGTAGACTGGTAATATTGGTTATAATTTTACCTAGCATGGCATATCCTGTATTACTATATTCATAATGATGGGAAGGTACATTCGAGAAAGATATGCCTTGCTCAATTAGATTTATAAGCATCTGGTCGGTTTCATCTAATTGTCTGTCTCCCCATGGATTATCTTCGGGAAATCCGGCCGTCATGGTTAAGAGATTTTCAATATCTATAACTGGGGAATCATTGGTAAGGTATTCCAAAGTATTCATTTCAGGTATGTATTTACTTGCTGGATCACTTAGTGATAATTTTCCTTCATCCCTTAACTTTAATATAGCCATTGCAGTAAAACTCTTTGTCATTGATGCAATTCGAAAAGCGGAAGTTGTTTCCGCTAGAAATTGGGTTTCCCGATTAATATGTCCGGTTGCCGAAGCAATGGCCAATTTATTGTCCACGACTATACCATAGGCTATACCTGGGATATTGTTAGAACTGGCATGTTCAACCATTATCTCTTGAATTTCTTGCTCAAGCTCTGTGATTTTTTCCATGCGATTGTCATTTTCAAAAGCAGGTGCCTTATAGAAATCAGAAACAAGATGGGAAGTGCCAATCGTCGTGTTATCCGCCGCCTGTTTTTGTTTACAAGCAATTAGTAGCAAGAGAAAACCAATGCAAAGAACTTTGATAGGGACGTTTTTCATTTTTCTATTTTTTATGGTAGGGTATATAAAACAAAATGGTTTTAACCCAGAACTTTTCCACCATTTTAGCATTGAACTATATTTTAATTGAATATACCACTAAAACCGAATTAAGTAATGCTAAATAAATTAAGCCAGATCAATTAAACCATATCCGTAACCTGACCTAAAAATACGTAAGATTTTTAGCTTATGGGGACAATTTATAGCACAACTTTTATCCCATGGTTTCTTATGCAGTTCGAAAAAAAATCGACCCATTATTTAATCGATTGGAATAGTGCAAGGATAATGTAAAACGTGGTAATTTAATCAAGAAAACCCTTGGATAATTTGTTATAGGCTACCATCGTAATTCTAATTATATTTTGATGCCCAAGATGATTATCAAGGTCAATAGGGCTAAACAGGCCATACCACTTATCGAGGTCTTTAGAATAATGCTATATGTTGTCTTTTTTTTCAATAGCCGCATCTTGTTTTTATACATCAGGGCTATAATAAAAGGTAATACTATTAAAAATGCATAACCGTAAAAGGTAGTAGGATGATATAGTTGTTCCCTTGCATTTCTAATTAGCGCGAAGAAGATATAATCCAATATTACGGCCAATAAAAGGAAAATCAATGCTATGATGGCAGCACCATTGAACAAATTCATTTTAGGACAGGATTTAAGTCCTAGAAAAACTATATACGCCCACAAAATGGGCGCTACCGTCAACATTAGAGCTATTCCCAATTCGGTGCTATAACTCCAAGGAAACCACAATAATAGATTCGAAGCCCAATAAGCTGCAAAGCCGAGCGATATTATATACAAAACCCACTTTTTCATTATGCTATTTTATGAAATGCGTATTCTGTGCTGCTTTTTTGAATTGATAGAATCCTAAAAAAGCAAGTGCTAATTCGCCAATCAATCCGATGGCAAATGGAGGTGAAGGAATTCCGTCCAAGAGTAAACTTAACAGTCTCCCTAGTCCCAGGCCTCCCATAAATACAATATTCACTAATGTTGCAGTTTCCCATAATTCAGGTTTTAGAATTCCCTGAATCCAAATAAGTACCATTCCTAAGTACAAAAACATAATGGCCCTAAACACATTTTTCAAGTCCGTGGTTTCCACATGAAAATCAAAAAACATAGGTAGGACCTGTTCCTGGAACAGCCCATAAATCAATGCAACCGGTGCAACAATCAGAATTGACAAAATCAGGTGTAGGTTTTTGAATTTCAGGTAGCCTTTCATTACAACTCTAATCCGCTTTTTCATAGGCTTCCTGGAGCCATTCAATAAGTTGACCATCAATTTGCTCGGCCGATGTTAATTGTACCCGGTGTGTACACATAGATCCAAAAGGCCCTGAATTTCCCAATCGGTCAGTAATTGGCTTGTCCTTTAATTTTAAGCCCAGATCTATTCTGGTTTTAGTTGCTGGTTTTATTAACGCAAATTGTCTTTTCCTAATAATACTCACGCTCGCTTTTTTTGGGGTAACGGTAACGTCCTGACCAAAAGCTTTGACGACTGTCAATAGTCTTTCATAAATAGGGATTAATCCCTCTTTGCCTTGGTACTGGTTTTTAACATGGTCCTCAGGGCCTTCATTTTCATTTTTTGATAAAGTAACTATGGTATTGGCAAAGCCGTGGGTTACCGCATATTCTTTTTTAAGAAAATTAACAGCTTCCGAATGTTTGGTGAAAGTCTTGGTTTTAAGTAGTTTCTTCCACTCATTCAGGGATTTCCCCGTTTTTTCGGGCATATTATCAATCATTGTTTGAAGCGCTTTGTCCATATCGATAATTCAATTTTATAATTCTTAACTTTTTAAAAGTGTTAGCTAGGATTCTCACCAAGAAACCAAGCAGTATAAAAGTAAGTAATTTGTAATTATGGGTATAGAGGTAATTTATAGGGGTTATTTAATTGAAAAATAAAACGCAAGTCCATCTAAAGATCGTATTTCTTCACATGATTTCTTAAATAATTGTCAGAGCAATTCAAAATAGGAATTATTAATTAGACCAAAATCGTCCTCAGCCGTCTTCTTCAATACCAAATTAATTCACATTTAGGCATCATAACCGTTGATTGATTTAAGTTTTGAATGACATCATGTCAGTTTTTGCCCCTTGGCATATTGTTTGTCATTCTCATACCGACACAAAAATAGAAGCATTAATATTTTAAAATAGACATAATGAGCAAAATTATAGGTATAGATTTGGGTACGACCAACTCCTGCGTCTCCGTGATGGAAGGTAACGAGCCTGTTGTAATCCCCAATGCCGAGGGTAAGCGTACCACGCCATCGGTTATCGCATTCGTAGAAGGTGGTGAAATCAAAGTGGGTGATCCTGCCAAAAGACAAGCGGTGACCAACCCTGAAAAAACCGTTTATTCAATTAAACGTTTTATGGGCAACAAATTCTCCGAGTCTAAAAAAGAAGCGGATAGGGTGCCTTATAAGGTGGTAAAGGGTGACAATAATACGCCAAGGGTAGATATAGACGGTCGTTTGTATACGCCCCAAGAGCTTTCAGCCATGATCCTTCAGAAAATGAAGAAAACCGCTGAGGATTATTTAGGCCAGGATGTTAGCCGTGCGGTTATTACAGTACCAGCTTACTTTAATGATGCACAAAGACAGGCTACCAAAGAAGCAGGTGAGATTGCCGGACTTAAAGTAGAACGTATCATCAATGAACCAACCGCGGCTTCACTGGCTTATGGTATGGATAAAAAACACACGGATCAAAAGATTGTTGTATTTGACTTTGGTGGGGGTACACATGACGTTTCCATCTTGGAATTGGGAGATGGTGTTTTCGAAGTATTGTCTACAGATGGCGATACCCATTTAGGGGGCGATGATGTGGATCAAAAAATTATCGATTGGTTGGCTGAAGAGTTCAAGAAAGACGAAAGCATTGATCTTCGTGATGATGCCATGGCTTTGCAACGTTTGCGTGAAGCAGCTGAAAAAGCCAAGATTGAATTGTCTTCTTCTGCACAGACCGAAATAAATTTACCTTACGTTACTGCAACGGCCTCAGGACCAAAGCACTTGGTTCGTACATTATCAAGATCAAAATTCGAGCAATTGATTGCCGATTTGGTAAAAAGAACCATTGAGCCCTGCGCAACTGCATTGAAGGCCGCAGGTTTGTCGAAAAGTGATATTGACGAGATCATCCTTGTGGGTGGTTCTACCCGTATCCCTGCCGTACAAGAGGCTGTTGAAAAATTCTTTGGCAAAAAACCATCGAAAGGGGTAAACCCAGATGAGGTTGTTGCCGTAGGTGCAGCTATTCAAGGAGGTGTTTTAACCGGTGATGTCAAAGACGTCTTGTTATTGGATGTTACTCCACTTTCGTTGGGAATTGAGACTATGGGAAGCGTAATGACCAAATTGATCGATGCGAATACCACGATCCCTACCAAGAAATCACAGATATTCTCTACAGCAGCTGATAACCAGCCTTCTGTTGAAATACATGTGCTACAAGGGGAAAGACCAATGGCTGCGGACAACAAGACAATTGGACGTTTCCATTTAGATGGAATTCCGCCTGCACAAAGAGGTACGCCTCAGATTGAGGTAACCTTTGATATTGATGCCAATGGTATCATCAAGGTTTCCGCAACCGATAAGGCTACGAACAAAACGCAGGATATTCGTATCGAGGCTTCTTCTGGATTGACCGAAGAGGAAATCCAAAAAATGAAATCCGAGGCAGAAGCCAATGCGGAGTCCGATAAGAAAGCCAAGGAAACTGCTGATAAATTGAATGAAGCAGACGGTATGATCTTCCAGACTGAAAAACAATTGTCCGAGTTTGGCGAGAAATTATCCGATGACAAGAAAAAGCCCATCGAAGATGCTTTGGAAGAATTGAAAAAAGCTTATGAGAGCAAGGATGTAGCTTTGATTACTCCAGCCTTGGAGAAAATCAATGAAGCATGGAAGGTAGCCTCTGAGGAAATGTACAAAGCACAGGCCGAAGCCCAACAGGCTGGCGCTTCACCAAACGGTGAAGA
>JAHHKH010000116.1 GCA_018679695.1 Maribacter sp. | reverse complement strand
TGGCCTATACCCTTGCCGATGGGATGGAATACATCAGAACTGGTTTGAAATCAGGTCTTAAGATTGATGAATTTGCGCCAAGATTGTCCTTTTTCTGGGCCGTAGGAATGAATCATTTTATGGAAATTGCTAAAATGCGTGCAGCACGTATGCTATGGGCGAAGATCATAAAGCAATTCAATCCTAAGAATCCAAAGTCTATGGCGTTGCGTACACATAGTCAAACTTCAGGTTGGAGTTTGAGTGAGCAAGATCCTTTCAACAATGTGGCACGTACTTGTATAGAAGCTATGGCAGCCGGTTTGGGTGGCACGCAATCCTTACATACGAATGCTTTGGATGAAGCAATTGCACTACCCACAGATTTTTCCGCCAGGATAGCACGTAATACTCAGATTTACATACAGGATGAGACGCAGATAACAAAGGCAGTCGATCCTTGGGCCGGTTCATATTATGTGGAATACCTGACCCAGGAAATCGCCAAGAAGGCATGGGCTCTTATCGAAGAAGTTGAGGAGCTTGGAGGCATGGCCAAAGCTATCGAAACCGGCGTTCCTAAAATGCGTATTGAGGAAGCTTCAGCCCGTAAACAGGCTAGATTGGATTCAGGTCAGGACATCTTAGTAGGAGTAAACAAATTCAGGACCAAAGAAAAATCGAATATTGAAATCCTCGAAGTTGACAATACTGTTGTTCGCGATTCGCAAATTGAACGTTTGAAGAAACTGAGGGCCAATAGGGATCAATCAATTGTTGATACAAAACTTTCAGCATTGTCAAAATGTGCGGAGACCGGTAAAGGCAATTTATTGGAATTAGCGGTGGAAGCTGCAGAAAATTTTGCTACTTTGGGTGAAATATCCGATGCATTGGAAGTCCATTTTGGACGACACAAGGCCGATACCAAATTAATAAGTGGCGTCTATAGTAAAGAAGTGGAAAACGATAGCACATTTGCAAAAGCCCAAAAGTTGGCCGATAAATTTGCCGAGACCGAAGGTCGCCGTCCAAGGGTAATGATTGCTAAAATGGGTCAAGATGGGCACGATAGGGGAGCGAAGGTAGTAGCTTCCAGCTTTGCGGATCTAGGTTTCGATGTTGATATGGGTTCATTATTCCAAACCCCGGAGGAAGTGGCCAAACAGGCCATTGAGAATGATGTGCATTTTATTGGTGCTTCGAGTTTGGCCGCTGGCCATAAAACCTTGATTCCCCAATTAATCGGTGAGTTGGAGAAACTTGGTAGACCGGATATTATGGTATTTGCTGGGGGGGTAATCCCTGAACAGGATTACGATTATCTGTTGGAAAGAAAGGTCGCTGCCATTTTTGGGCCAGGATCCGTAATTTCCGAGTCTGCAATAACGATTATGGAGAAATATTTGGAACAAGCATAATATAGAAATCAAAGTTCAATTTAAAGGTTGTGTGATTGTTATTCCACAACCTTTTTTTATTTCTTTATTGCTATAGAAATTCCCGCATTAAAGGCATCAAGAGCCGAAGAAACCGTGGCCGCATTGGCCGTGGACTGGGTATTCCAGGTTACACCAGGTGATTGGCTCCCATGCTTCATACTATGTACCCAGATCGACTCGATATTCTTTAGAATGAAATATTCATATTCTTTTTTGGGATAGTGTTCGTTCAAATACATTAAATGTCTCATGAACACCCCTTTGAATTGTTGGGCATCGGCGTTGCAATTTTCAGGTTCACACAAAAGCTCAACTAAAATTAAATCTTCATTCGTCATATGGTTTAATGTAGCTTCTGCTATAGACCGTGCATACTTTAAATAAGATTCAGACCCGGTTATCTGAGATAGGTTCACGAGACCTGTCAGTACCACACCCTGGTTGTAGGTCCACACATTAGTGGAAAGGGTTTCCTTTCCATTTCTGGTCCTAACCCCATCCTGTATATTTCCGTTTTCATCCAGTAAATTGGCTTTCAGCATCCAATCCCAAATGCCCATGGCCCATTCTAAAGCTGTTTTGCCATTAACCATCTTTGTCCCAGCTGTGTGTAATCGGGTAGCTAAAGTCAGGGTTAATCCATTGCTGATTGCACCTCTATAATTCATTCCTTTTTTCCAATATAAACCGCCCTCTTTACTCCAACCCGTTGTTATATCCTTAAAAATGATATTGGCCATATCTAAATACCGCTGTTCACCTGTATACTCCCAGGCATCTAGCCATGCCAATGCCCACCATCCCTCGTCATCATAATAATCATTTATATAGTTTTTGCAGATCCAAGCTTCTTTTTCCTCATTGGCCTCTACCTTGAACTCCCTTGTTTTTTCAAAAGAATAAGCAATTGTTTCCTTTAAGGAGTCATCTCCATTTAATTGGGCATTGTTGATTAAAGCAGTCAAAATATTTGCGCTATTCCACCAAGATGTTGTATCCCATAAACCGGTATCAAGATTATACCAATTTTCAAGCTGTTGCGTCAATTTTTGGGCTCGTGTGCTAATATAGGATTGCGAATAAATTGAAATGTTCAAACATCCCAAAAGTAGTACGGTAAGGATTTTTTTGAACATTTTTGAAATAGTTGGATCCGAATTGGATTACATATTTTTTTTAAAGGATTCTATGATCAATTGAGCTGCTTTTACAGGGGATATTTTTGAGGCTAGTATGTCTTTTTCCAAATCTTGTAATTGGTTGGCAATAGCTTTTGATCCGTAGAACATTCGCTTAAGTTCTTCATTGATATTGTTGTACATCCACTGTATTTGTTGGTTGCTTCTATTTTTTTTAAAATAACCATTTTCATCGACCAAAGTCTTGTACTTTTCAATTTCATTCCAGACAGTATCAATCCCAATATTTTTTATTGCCGAGGCCGTAGTAACAACAGGACTCCATCCTGATTCTGACAAAGGAAAAATATGCAGTGCATTCTGATACTGGCGTTTTGCCATTTCACTCTTCTTGATGTTGTCGCCATCAGCCTTGTTAATGACCACCATATCGGCCATCTCCATTATCCCTTTTTTGATTCCCTGTAATTCGTCACCAGCACCCGACAACATTAATAGTAAGAAGAAATCGGTCAGACCATGGACCGCTGTCTCAGATTGACCTACACCAACGGTTTCAATCAAAATGACATCATACCCAGCAGCTTCACACAGTAGCATGGTCTCCCCAGTTTTATTGGCAACACCCCCTAAAGTATCCCCTGTTGCAGAGGGTCGTATATACGCCTCATCCAAATTGGCTAATTCTTCCATACGTGTTTTATCGCCAAGAATACTTCCTTTAGAGCGCTGACTACTTGGATCAATAGATAAAATGCCCACTTTATGACCCTTTTTTATCAAATGCTGGCCAAAGGCCTCTATGAAAGTACTTTTTCCCACCCCTGGTACTCCAGTAATCCCAATTCTAATAGAATTTCCTGAATGAGGCAGAATGGCATGAATTATCTCTTTTGCCAGGATCTTGTCGCTTTCTAGATTGCTTTCTACTATGGTAATTCCTCTTGAAAGTATGACTCTGTCCCCACTCAAAATACCATCAATGTATTCCTTTGCAGATAATCTTCCCTTAGGTTTATAGTTCTTCATTAAGTATTGATAAATAGCCAAATAATCTTATAGGGTAAATAACGATAGCAAAGGTAGGTATATTGATAAAAGCACCATAATTGTATGCGGTTTAATGGCGGTATTGTGTTAAGATCCAATTATGGTCAACAGCAGTGGGTATAGATTCACTCACGCTTACACTTATGATGTAGTGCCTGGAAAAACATGATATATTTCATGTTTATTCGTTATTTTTATTTTTAATCTTGTTGGGCTTTATAAAGAGAGTTGAATTAAAATAAAATAAGGAATTGTACCAAAATCATATTGGCTAGGATTAATTCTTATTTGGGAATACTTCCTATCTTGACCAATAATTGATAATTCAAAATTGCACCATTTATGGATAAACAGTATAAGGTTACCGTTAACGATAATTTATCGTTTGACATTACCGGTGAGGACCTTGCAGGTATAGATGCTTTGCCAACTTCAAACAAAGGGTATCATATTTTGCAGGACAACAAACCATTTTTGGCCGAGGTCATCGGTTCAAATTTCAATCAAAAGAAATATACAGTAAAAGTCAACAACAGTACCTATGATGTTGTTATTTCAGATGATTTGGACTTGTTGATCAAGGAAATGGGATTTTCGTTGGGATCTACCAAGAATATTGGTTCAATACATGCCCCTATGCCCGGACTAATCTTGGAAATAAATGTTAGGGTAGGACAGGCTGTTAACGAAGAAGACCCTTTATTGATATTGGAGGCCATGAAAATGGAAAATGTTATTACCTCACCTAGGGATGGCATCATTAAATCAATTTCGGTAAAGCAAGGCGATGCTGTGGAGAAAAAACAATTATTGATAGAATTTGAATAATATACGCATGAAAAAAATTTTAATAGCCAATAGGGGGGAGATTGCCATTAGAGTTATGAAAACTGCCCAGAAGATGGGTATCAAGACGGTTGCTGTTTATTCCAAAGCGGATAGGAATGCCCCCCATGTAAAATTTGCGGATGAGGCTGTTTGTATTGGTGAGGCCCCTTCGAACCAGTCCTATTTATTAGGATCAAAGATCATAAAAGTCGCAAAGAGTTTAGAGGTTGATGGCATACACCCTGGATACGGTTTCTTAAGTGAAAATGCCGATTTTGCTGAAGAGGCTGAGAAGAACAACATTGTTTTTATCGGTCCAAAATCAAAAGCCATAAGGGTAATGGGAAGTAAATTAGCGGCCAAGGATGCGGTTAAGAATTATAATATTCCCATGGTACCAGGAATTGATGAGGCGATAACTGATGTGAAAAAAGCAAAAGTAATCGCAAAGGAAATTGGATTTCCAATTTTGATCAAGGCCTCGGCAGGAGGTGGTGGTAAGGGTATGCGCATTGTTGAAGAAGAAAAAGATCTGGAGTCCCAAATGAATAGGGCCATCAGTGAAGCCACTTCAGCATTCGGTGATGGTTCTGTTTTTATTGAAAAATATGTTACATCCCCAAGGCATATCGAGATTCAGGTCATGGCTGATAGCCATGGAAACATCCTTCACTTTTTTGAGCGTGAATGTAGTGTGCAACGGCGTCACCAAAAAGTAGTTGAAGAAGCCCCATCATCGATATTGACTCCCAAACTCCGCGAGGAAATGGGCATAGCAGCAACTAAAGTGGCAAAGGCCTGTGATTATTTGGGTGCCGGTACTGTTGAGTTTTTGATGGATGCTGACCATAAATTCTATTTTTTGGAAATGAATACAAGATTGCAGGTAGAACACCCTGTGAGTGAACTGATTACAGGGGTAGATTTGGTTGAATTACAGATACGAGTGGCAAGAGGTGAGGAATTGAAAATAAAACAGGACGATTTAAAAATCAACGGACATGCCTTGGAACTTCGGGTATATGCCGAGGATCCATTGAACGATTTCTTACCGAGTGTTGGAACTTTGGAGACCTATAAATTACCGACCGGTGATGGAGTGCGCGTTGATAACGGATTTGAAGAAGGGATGGATGTACCTATCTACTATGACCCCATGCTTTCCAAATTGATAACGTATGGAAAAAACAGGGATGAAGCGATTCAATTGATGCTAAAAGCCATTGAGGATTATCAAATTGAAGGTGTGCAGACCACATTGCCTTTTGGAAAATTCGTTTTTGAGCATGAAGCTTTCCGTACTGGGAATTTTGACACTCATTTTGTAAAAAATTATTATTCACCGGAAGTATTAAAGGCCAAAACAAACGAGGAGGCGAAAATTGCTGCTATTATAGCATTGAAGAAATATCACGAAGATCAAAAAGTCTTAAGAATACCAACAATGTAGATTATGGATTCAAAATTGAAAAAGTTAGAGGATAGAATAGCATTGGCCCATATAGGAGGAGGTCAAAAGCGAATAGATAAGCAACATGCCAAACAAAAATTAACCGCTAGGGAGCGGATAAATTATTTATTGGATGAAGGTTCTTTTGAAGAAATGGGGGTATTGGTAACACATCGTACCACCGATTTTGGCATGGAAAAAGAGCTTTATTTTGGTGATGGTGTAATAACAGGGTATGGTACTATCGACGGACGTTTGGTTTATGTTTACGCACAGGACTTCACGGTTTTCGGTGGTGCTCTATCAGAAACCCATGCAGAGAAAATCTGCAAAGTAATGGATCTGGCCCTTAAGGTCGGGGCCCCCATTATCGGATTAAATGATTCTGGAGGTGCACGAATTCAAGAAGGGGTCCGTTCCTTGGGCGGATATGCCGAAATATTCTTTAGAAACGTGGAATCCTCTGGGGTTATCCCACAGTTATCGGCCATTATGGGCCCCTGTGCAGGCGGTGCCGTTTATTCGCCGGCAATGACCGATTTTACATTGATGGTCGAACAATCAAGTTATATGTTCGTTACCGGTCCAAACGTGGTAAAAACCGTTACTAACGAAGAAGTTACATCAGAGGAATTAGGAGGTGCCATTACCCATGCGACTAAATCGGGAGTTGCACATTGCACTTCTGCGAACGACATCGTATGTATGGAAGATTTAAAAAAATTACTTAGCTATCTTCCACAAAACAATAAGGAACTGACTAAAAAAATTCCTTATGAACTTAAGGACGAAGTTAGGGATGTATTAAAGGATATTGTCCCTGACAGTTCCAACAAACCATATGATATGCACGAAGTCATAAAAGGAATCATAGATGAGGATTCGTTTTTTGAAATACATAAGGATTATGCGGAGAATATCATAGTGGGCTTTTCGAGATTAGGCGGAAGAAGTGTTGGCATAATCGCTAACCAACCTATGTTCCTTGCTGGTGTACTTGATGTGAATAGCTCAATAAAGGCTGCTCGTTTCACTCGCTTCTGTGATGCGTTCAATATACCTTTATTAGTATTGGTAGATGTTCCTGGTTTCCTACCGGGAACGGACCAGGAGTGGAATGGTATTATTGTACATGGCTCAAAATTGTTGTATGCCTTAAGTGAGGCAACTGTACCAAGAATCACTGTAATTACCCGTAAGGCCTATGGCGGCGCGTATGATGTAATGAACTCCAAGCATATTGGAGCAGACTTCAACTATGCGTGGCCCTCTGCTGAGATTGCCGTAATGGGGGCCAAGGGGGCAAGTGAGATTATCTTTAGAAAGGAAATCATGGCTGCCGACGATCCTGAGGCTAAATTGAAGGAAAAGGAAGCTGAATATGCCGAAAAGTTCGCCCACCCCTATAGAGCGGCGCGCAGAGGATTTATTGATGAGGTCATCCGACCTGAAAATACCAGACGTAAACTCATTAAATCCTTTAGTATGCTTGAAGGTAAGGAAGTTATCCGTCCAGACCGCAAGCACGGTAATATTCCATTGTAAACTTAAATAGCTAACTCGACCAGACCCTTGGGACATAAATTTCCCTAGGGTCTACTATTGCCTAAAATAGACTTTTTAATAACCATGGATTAAAAACGATATGGCTACATTTGCCCCATGCAAAAAGAAAGTTTAAAACCTAATTTTGAATTTGTGGCCTTAATGGCAGCGCTGATGTCGAGTGTCGCTTTGGCAATAGATGCCTTGCTGCCTGCACTTTCGCAAATAGGTATTGCCATAAATAGTTTTGATGCGACTGATAATCAATTGCTCATAACTATGATATTCTTGGGCTTGGGTGTTGGGCAATTGTTCTTTGGACCCTTATCGGATACTTTCGGAAGGAAACCTATGATTTATTTAGGATTCACGCTCTTTGCTTTTGCGAGTATTATCTGCGTATTAGCACCTTCCTTGGAATGGATGATAATTGGTAGAATACTTCAAGGGATTGGACTCTCGTCTGCGAGGACCATTTCAATAGCAATAATACGTGACACCTACAAGGGGGATTATATGGCCAAGGTAATGTCATTCGTAACAGCCTTTTTTATTTTGGTTCCAGTGGTTGCCCCTGCAATTGGTAAAGGAATCATGGATGTGTTTGGTTGGGAATCTATTTTCTACATGCAATTGGTGTTCGCTCTGGCTGTCGCTATTTGGTTTTGGAAACGCCAGCCCGAAACCCTTCATCCAGAGTACAAGATTCCGTTTTCAAGCCATCTTTTTATTGATGGTTTAAGGGAATTATTAAAATATAAGGAAACCTTGGCATTTACGTTGATTTCTGGACTGATTACTGGCTCCTTTTTGGTATACCTGAGTGCTTCCCAACACATTTTTGAAGACTTGTATGGCCTAAAGGACGCCTTCCCTTATATTTTTGCTGGCCTATCTATATCAATTGGGTTGTCTACTTATTTGAATGGTACTTTGGTTGTGAAATTGGGCATGCGTAAACTATCGTTAATGGCGCTAGTGATATTCAGTGGTATTGCCTTGATGTATGTTTTTCTATTTTGGAATTCAACAAATCCTGATATCATTGTTTTGGTCGGTTTTCTTTCCATACAGTTTTTTTGCCTTGGTTTCATGTGGGGTAATTTTCGATCTATAGCTATGGAACCTATAGGGCATATAGCGGGTATTGGTGCCGCAATCACCGGTTTCGTTTCAACCTTGCTTTCGATACCTATTGCTACCTATGTTGGTAGTTTTATACAGGATAGTGTTTTGCCCATGTTTTTGGGTCTAGCGATATGTGGATTGCTATCACTTGGTATCTTTTTAACCGCAAAGAGAATTACTTCTAAGCAGACTAAACTCATTACTTAACTAGTCGTATTACATTATTGAAGCCGCTCCTTAGGATAAACTAAGAAACGGCTTCATAAGCTTGATAATACGGTTAAACCTACAT